>JBOHMF010000589.1:0-2271 GCA_050730055.1 Allostellaceae bacterium | reverse complement strand
GAAGGCCACCGTCATCAGCGCCGTCGCCGGCGAGAGCAATGCGGCGGCGCCGAATCCCCGACCTATGCCGGATCGAAGATCAACGTTTCGTCTTCTGGCCACTCTACCCACACCCAATCGCCCGGCCCATGGGAGGTCACCCCGCGGGCACCGGTCTGAGTCTCGATAGCGAGCTTGATTCCGCCCATTTCGGCCTCATAGGTGATCGCCTCGCCAGCAAAGGTGATTCTGATTATCGACGCCTTCAGGCCATTCAAGCCAGGCCGCGCGAGTTCGGGCGACTCGGAGATCCGCATCCGATGGGGCCTGATCATCGCGGTGACGCGCGCGCCTTGAGGCAGGCGCTTCGGAACATTGAACCGCTGGCCGGCGGCAACGAGAGTCGAGTGGTCGGCGGTCGCCGTCTCGACCGTGGCCGGAATCCGGTTGGTCCGGCCGATGAACCCGGCGACGAAAGGCGTTGCCGGATACTCGTAGATCTCCCGCGGGCTGCCGACCTGTTCTACCCGACCCCCGTACATGATGGCGACCCGATCGGACATCGTCAGCGCCTCGACCTGATCGTGGGTCACGAAAATGGCGGTGATCCCGAGGCGGCGCTGAATATCCCTGATTTCGTCGCGCAACCCCTCGCGCAGTTTCGCGTCCAGGTTCGATAGCGGCTCGTCCAACAGGAGCACCGAAGGCTCGATCACCAGGGCCCGTGCCAAGGCCACACGTTGCTGCTGGCCGCCCGACAGTGCCTTCGGTTTGCGTGGCCCGAGCCCGCCGAGCTGGACGAGTGCCAACACCCGCTGGACGCGCTCACGCGCAGCCGGGCCGCGTAGCCCGCGCATTTCGAGGCCAAAGGAAAGATTCCTCTCGACCGAGAGGTGTGGAAACAGTGCGTAGTTCTGGAACACCAGCCCCATGTTCCTGAGGTGTGCCGGTCGCCCCGTAATGTCCGCGCCCTGGACGAAGATCTGGCCAGCCGACGGCCGCACCAGGCCGGCAATCATGCGCAGGACGGTGGTCTTGCCGCAGCCCGACGGGCCGAGAAAGGTGACAAACTCGCCCTTCCGCACCGAAAGGGTGAAGTCTGTGACGGCCGGCGGGGCCTCGCCATACTGCTTGGCAAGGCCCCGTAGCTCAAGGTACGGAATCACCCAGGTGGGTTGTTCTAGAGCGGATCGCGCTTGACTGGAATCGCGGAGCGATCCAGGAGCGCGTGAATCCGCTCGGTCAGACGAAGGAGAGCGTGTTCAGTCAACCTGAACACGCTCTAGTGCGTCGGGACGACCTCCCGCCGCCACCTTTCGGTCCACTTGTCCTGCACGCTGGCGACATAATTCCAGTCGACCGGGATCATTTTCTTGAGTGTCGGTGGATAAGAGGACGTTCGTGCCAGGATATCCGGCGGCAATTTGGCGTCCTGGTTCGTGGGACCGTAGAACATCAACTTCGCATAGCGCTCCTGCGCGCCAGGGCTGAGTGCGAAATTGATGAAAAGCTGCGCTGCCTCGGGATTCCGAGAGTGGGCCACGAGATTGATCGTGTCGATGTCGAGAATCGACCCGGCCTTCATCGTGACCGCGCCCAGCTTGCCGCCGGATTTGCCGATATAGGTTTGCGCGCGCGCGTTCCAGCCGACACCAAGATCAGCATCGCCGTTGATGACCATGGTGTATGCGTCCGGCATCGGGCTCCAGGTCGAGACATTGCGTGCGATTTTCTTCAGCACGGCGATTTCCGGATCCTGGGATCCCTTATAGTCAACGCCGAGATATTTCGCGACCACCAGTTCCAGTGCGATGCCGATGACGTTGGGGGCCGGGGGGAACGTGATCTTTCCCCGGTTGGCCGGGTCGATGAGATCCTTGATGCCGACCGGCGGCGTTTTCATCGCCTGTGTATTATAGATCAGCACCAGATTGTCGAAATCGATTCCCGGCCCCATGTTCCCCGGCGTGCGCGCCGGCTCATAGAGATCGGAGAGGTTGGTCACGATTGCGGGATCGAGCGGGCTGAACAGGCCTTCCTTGTTCGCGACCCGGGAAACCGAGAAATCCATGATATCCACGTCGACCTGCGGATGGGCCTTCTGCGCCCGCAGCATCCCGAGCATCTGGGCGGAACTTCCCGCCGCGTCGTAAATCACCTTGACGTTCGGATATTTCTCCATGAACGGCCGGATCACGGCTGCGGTGTAATTGTCCTTCACCGGCCCGGAATAGCCCATCAGCACAATTGTGCCACTGGGTGTGCCGCTGGGTGTGCCGCTGGGCCCAGCCG
>JBOHMF010000588.1:0-2274 GCA_050730055.1 Allostellaceae bacterium | reverse complement strand
ACAAAACCGACAAAAGCTTTGCTGCCATGATCCATCTTGCCGGAGCGGCAATCGCTCTTCGATGAATGTCAACAGGCCCTAGATCACAACAGCCTAATCCACTTCAATAAGTCTCCGAACGGACACTTAGGACTCGCGGTCAGGCTGGCGATCCGGGTGGGCGGCGGCAAAGGCGTCGAGCGCCATGCAGCGCTCGTAGATCGCCGCGATCGTCGGATAGGGGCCGAGATCGAGCCGGTAGCGCTGGGAATTGACGACCTGCGGGATGAGCGCAATGTCGGCGAGACCGGGGGTTGCGCCGTGACAGAAGGCGCCGGTGCGCGGGTCGCCGGCGATGAGGCGCTCAAACGCCGCAAACCCGGCGGCGATCCAATGATTGTACCAGGTCGCGATCGCCGCATCCTCGGCGCCGAGCCGGTGCCGCAGATAGCGCAGGACCCGCAGGTTGTTGATCGGGTGGATGTCGCAGGCGACGACCTGGGCGAGGCTGCGCACCCGCGCGCGCTCGACCGCGCCCGGCGGCAGAAGCGGCGGATCGGGATGGGTCTCGTCGAGATACTCGATGATCGCCAGCGACTGGGTCAGAAGGGCCGCGCCGTCTTCCAGGGCCGGAACCAGCCCCTGCGGGTTGATGCCGAGAAATTCCGACCGCGTCTGCTCGTTGCGCTGGAGATGGATAAAGGCCGCGTCATAGGCGAGCTTTTTGAGATTGAGGGCGATGCGCACGCGGAACGCGGCCGAGGAACGAAAGTAGCCATAGAGCTTCATCGCTGCACCTGTACCGGGTCGAGCCCCCCGCGCCAGTATCGGCGCGCGGCGCGCCCCGGTTCAAGTGTCCGGCCAGTCGCCCTCTGGCTTCAGGGGTTGGACCTTTTCTCCGCCGCGCCGGCGAGGCGCGCCAGTTTTGCCAGATTGGCGCGGGCGGCGCGGCCCTCGACGCTTTTTGGCGAACGGTGTGCGACCCGCAGCCAGTCGCGCTGCGCACCTGCGATGTCGCCGGCGAGGAGCCGGATGTTGCCGCGTTCGAGCCGGGCGGCGAGCGAGTTTGGCGCCTCGGCCAGCGCCTGCTCTATGTCGGCAAGGGCCGGGGCGGGGCGGTTGAGCGCGCGGTAGGCGGCGGCGCGGTAGATCAGCGCGTCGAGACGCTTGGGGTTCTGGTGCAGCACCCGGTCGAGCGCCTCGATCGCTTTCTGGTAGTAGGACGCCGCCGCCGCGGTCTCGGCCTCGTCGATCAACAGCTCGGGGTCGTTCGGCCGCAGCGCCGCCGCCGCTCCGCAATCGGCGTAGGCGCGCACCGGATCGCCGGCCATCAGCCAAGCCTGACCGGCCTGATCAAGCACCCCGGCGCGCAAGCTCGCCGGGTCGCGCGCCATCGCCTGTGCCAGCGCGTCAAAATTTTGCGCCGCTTCGCGATAGCGCCCAAGACCGAACAGAGCCACCGCGCGGCACTGCCAGGCGGGATGGCCGCCGCCCTGCTGCCGCCACACCGTAGCCAAGCTCTCGCCGGCCGCCGGATGGCTCTTGGCGAGGCGGATGCAATGGGCATATTTGGCGGCCTGCGCCGACGCGTCGATCAGCGGAACGGCGGCTTTTGACGAGCGTGACGGCGGTTTCTGCCTGGCGGAAGGGGATGCGGCGGCGATCAGGGCGGGCAGCAACAGCGCCAAAAGAAAGATCCGGCCCGGCCGGAACCCATCCACGCCGCGTTTTTGTATCATTGCACCCCCTCTGTCCCCGTTGGAGCGATCATAGCTCTGCCGGGGCAACCCGGCGCCGCGCGCTGCCAGGCGGGGTTGCGGCGGAAGCGCGCGACGCCCTACGATCCGGCGATGCCGCATCTGTTCTGCTTCGGTTTTGGCTACACCGCGCGCGCCCTGGCGAAGCGCCTCGCCGCCGGCTGGCGGGTGAGCGGCACCTGCCGCAGCCCAGAAGCCGCCACCGCGTTGACCTCCGAAGGCTGTGCCGCGCTCCCATTCGCGCGGGGACGGCCCCTGCCGCTCGGGGCGCTCGCCGGGGTCACGCATGTTCTCGTCTCGATCCCGCCGGAGACCGAGGGCGATCCCGTTCTCGATCTTCACGGCGCCGATGTCGCCGCGCTCCCCGGTCTCGCCTGGGTCGGCTATCTCTCGACCACCGGCGTTTATGGCGATCGCGGCGGCGCCTGGATCGATGAGAGCGCGCCGCTCGCCCCGACCGGCGCGCGCAGCCGCCGCCGGGTCGCGGCTGAAGCGGGCTGGCTCGCGCTGTGGCGGGAGCCGGGGGTTCCGGTCCATG
>JBOHMF010000587.1:0-2277 GCA_050730055.1 Allostellaceae bacterium | reverse complement strand
GCCCACGTGGACGCGAAACACGGCGCCACGATGGGCGACGAGGTGTTCAGGGCCATCAGTTGCGATGCTCGAACCGAGCGGGAGCGGCGAAAATTGGAAACTTGGACCGGCGAGGTCAGCTGGAAGTCCCGTCAGGGCGGTCACGCTTGGGAGGGAGTGCGCCGCCCACAGAACCGAGCTGGAGCCGCTTGTTTCGGAGGCGCTTGCGAAATCGCACCCCCCAGCGCCGGGCGAACGCGTCCGCCTCGGCTTGGTTCAGGACGCCCCGGCGGGCGGTTCGTTCGAGCCTCCTGCGCTCCTGCTGGAAGTCCGAATTGCGACGAAGATATTCCCAGGCGAAGCCGGGCGCGTCGAGCGACCGAAGTTCCTCGTACGCGCCCGGAGTCCGCCAGTCGGCGCGGCTCATCGGCGTCGTCTTCCCTGGCAAGTGGCCGATCAGTCGGCCTGTAGGCGATGATAAGCGCGAGCGCGGCAGCTCAGTACGCCCCGGCGCCGCAACGCGTGTTGCCGTGGCGGCAAGGAACGGGATCGCGGCTAGTGTGGCGCGCCCCCGCGCAGCAGGTGCCGGTAGCCGTTCTCTGTCATCCAAAGGGCTCGGGCCAGGTGAGAGTCCCAGGCCCGGCGCGCTCGATCGAGCTCGCGTGACGGATCGATATGGAGGACGATCAGGGCAACCTCGCGCCAGTCCGCCCCTTCCGCGTCTGCATCAAGCAGACGCAGATACGTCACGAGGTGCTGTTCGTCGTAGCTCGTGAGGACGCCAGCGCTGGGAGCGGTGTCGGAAACGGGTGGGTCAAGCGGTGGCGTTTGCATGCGCGGTCCCTACGAAATCCGCTACCTTTCCGTTGCGATACGGGTGCCCGCGCTCAAGCCGGCACGCGTGAACGACGCCGGGCTGGCTGAGGGGGCGCCTCGTTCAGGAGCATGACACCGCGGCCGCGATCGGAGTCGACGAACAGAACGCCGGCGGCCTCGAGTGCACGACGCACTTGATCGCGTGTGCCTTCCTGCACCTGGAGGCCGCGTTCGGACTCCAGGCGTTTCAGCGCGGTCAGCGCCACGAGGGCTTTCTCTGCGAGCATTTCCTGCTTCCAATTCAGCAATGCCCGCGCGGCCCGAACTTGTCGGCCGGTGATCATCCATGATCACCTCCGACAGACGACCTGCGCGCACCAGAAATACGACTATAATAGTCGCCTTCGGTCTGATCAACGCTGTTGGGACAGCGCTTCCGGCGGACTTGAGGGTCGCGGGCGCCCGAGTCGGCGGCTGATGGGGCGGATCACATCCCGTCGTAACCGCGTCAAATCGTAAGCCCACGAAGCCGGAGAGTCGTAGAGCCGCCAATGGGAGAAAGCGGATCGGCGACAATCCGCGAATGCGGCTCTGCTGCAGGCCGGCGGAATGGACGACCTCCAGGGAAAGGGTGGAACGTTGCCTTCACATCCCCGCCAAGGGCAATGAGATGGGGTCTGGGGCCGCCGGCCCCAGCGGGGTCCAGGGGCGCGGAGTCCCGGCCTTCCTTCGAGCGAAGTTTTGCCCACGAGGGTTGCGAGTGCGCGGTGGCACCTGAGGGCTGTCAGGCATGCGAAAGCTCCGCCCGGCGTGCCGGGCGGGGCGCTGCAGCGGGTTCGGCTCAGTCGCCGTTCTGGCGGCGGGCGCGGGACCAGATGAGGGTGTAGCCGTCGCCGTCCTCGTCGTCGAAGAGGTTGGCGTATATCGGCGCGTTGAAGCTCGGATCGTCCAGCTTGACCGAGAGGTAGTCGCGGCCCTCGTTGGAGCGTTTCGACCAGGCGGCCCCGATCTCGGCGCGGCCGACATAGACCCGATGGCTGGGGGCGTTGTCGTTGGCGCGGTTGGTCTCGGGGACGATGCGAACGTTCTTGGTCTGGACGCTGAGGGTGACGATCTCGCCCTGGAACTCGCTGCCGGACTTCTTGAAGGAACCGATGTTGGCCATGTCACTTCTCCTTGGCTGTTTCGAGCCCACGACCACCGCGGCCTCGATGGCGATCTTCAGGCCGGAGGCGATCGACGACGCACCCGCTTGCGGGCCGGAGCACCGCGGAGGATGGCGGCGGGGAGAGTTTCTTGCATCGCGAGGAATGCCGGCTTCGCCGGCAGGGGAAGAAAGTCTCACCGACGCCATTGCGTCTCAGGCGATCGAGGCGCAGCCGTCTTTCGGCCAGATCAAGCCATTGAGAGGCCGTGTGGTCCGGGCGTCGAACAGCATCCTCGGGAGAAGACGTGGCCAACATCGAGCGCCGCGCACAAGTG
>JBOHMF010000586.1:0-2278 GCA_050730055.1 Allostellaceae bacterium | reverse complement strand
GCTGAAGATGATCCGCGCCTCAAAGCCGGGCGAGCCGATCAATTCGGTGTGGATGATGGCGGATTCGGGGGCGCGCGGCTCGGCGGCGCAGATCAAGCAGTTGGCCGGGATGCGCGGGCTGATGGCGAAGCCGTCGGGCGAGATCATCGAGACGCCGATCATCTCGAACTTCAAGGAAGGGCTGACCGTGCTCGAATACTTCAATTCGACGCACGGAGCCCGCAAGGGCCTCGCCGACACCGCGCTGAAGACGGCGAATTCGGGCTATCTGACGCGCCGCCTCGTCGATGTCGCACAGGACGCGATCATCACCGAGGAGGACTGCGGCACCACGCGCGGTCTGCCGACGCGCGCGGTGGTCGAGAGCGGGGAAGTCATTGCCCCGCTCGCCGAGCGCATCCTCGGGCGCACCGCCGCGGTCGATCTCATCGACCCGCTGTCCGGCGAAGTGGTGGTGGCCGGCGGAACGCTGATCGATGAAGAAGTGGTCGCCCGCATCGAAGAGGCCGGCATCGACGAGGTGATGATCCGCTCGGTGTTGACATGCGAGACCTCCGTGGGTCTGTGCGCCAAATGCTATGGGCGCGATCTTGCGCGCGGCACCCTGGTCAATATCGGCGAGGCGGTCGGCGTGATCGCCGCGCAGTCGATCGGCGAACCGGGGACACAGCTGACGATGCGCACCTTTCATATCGGCGGGGCGGCGCAGCGCGGGGCCGAGCAATCCTCGATCGAGGCCGCCTTTGATGCGACGGTCCAGATCGCCAACCGCAACGTCGTGCTCACCTCAAAGGGCGTGCCGATCGTCATGGGGCGCAATTGCGAGATCGTGCTCCTCGATGATGCCGGCCGCGAAAAGGCGCGCCATCGCGTGCCCTACGGCGCCCAGCTCCTCGCCGACGAGGGCAGCCGGGTCGCCCAGGGCGAGCGTCTGGTCGAATGGGACCCGCACACCATCCCGATCATCACCGAGCGCGGCGGCATTGCCCATTACGTCGATCTGATCACGGGCGTCTCGATGCGCGAGGAGGTGGATGAGGCGACCGGGATCTCCTACGTGCACGTGACCGACTGGAAGCAGCAGCAGCGCGGCAGCGATCTGCGGCCGCGGATCACCTTGCGCGACGAGGCCGGCGAGGTGGTGACGCTGACCAACGGGATGGAGGCGCGTTACTTCCTGCCCGAGCGGGCGATCCTTTCGATCGAGAATGGGGCGCGCGTCGAGGCCGGCGACGTGATCGCCCGGCTTCCCCGCGAATCCTACAAGACGCGCGACATCACCGGCGGTCTGCCGCGCGTCGCCGAATTGTTCGAAGCGCGCCGGCCCAAGGATTTCGCGATCATCAGCGAAGGCGCGGGTCGCATCGTATTTGGCAAGGATTACAAGACCAAGCGGCGAATCGTGGTGGTCCCGAACGATGACGGCGGGGAGGGCAAGGGGTCCGAATATCTGATCCCCAAGGGCAAACACATCGCCGTGCAGGAAGGCGATCTGGTGCAGAAGGGTGATCTTCTGATGGACGGCAACCGCGTCCCGCACGACATCCTGCGCATCCTCGGGGTCGAGGCGCTGGCCAACTACCTGATCCACGAAATTCAGGAGGTCTATCGGCTGCAAGGCGTGCGCATCAACGACAAGCACATCGAGGTGATCGTGCGCCAGATGTTGCAGAAGGTGGAGATCGAGGACGGCGGCGAGACGACGCTCCTCGCCGGCGATCAGGTCGATCGCTCCGAGTTCGAGCGCGAGAACCTGAAGGCCGAGCGGGAAGGGCTGCGTCCGGCGGTGGCGCACCCGGTTCTGCAAGGCATCACCAAGGCGAGCCTGCAAACCAACTCGTTCATCTCGGCGGCGTCCTTCCAGGAGACCACGCGCGTCCTCACCGAGGCTGCAGTGTCCGGGAAGATCGACCAGCTGACCGGATTGAAGGAGAATGTGATCGTCGGCCGCCTGATCCCGGCCGGAACCGGCAGCGTCATCGCGCGCCTGCGCGAGGTCGCCGCCGAACGCGACCGCGAGTTGGCGGAGATTGCGGCGGCCGCCGCCGCGCCGCCGCCGCTGGTCGAGGCCGACAAGCGCACCGCTTGAGCCGCCGCTCCGCGCTCTCATCCTTCCCCCGCCCGTCCCGCTGCTCGCGGCAGGACGGGCGGCGGGATGACCACCCGATGCCGCTTGACCGGCTGTTCCGGGGTCAATAGTATCCGCACTCTTTTGCCGGGCTGGCGGTAGGAAGCCACCTAGACGCAGCGTATTCTGACTCATGGCTCGGCGCCCTTG
>JBOHMF010000585.1:0-2292 GCA_050730055.1 Allostellaceae bacterium | reverse complement strand
CCCGCGGACCGGGTGCCTCCGGCCGCCGCGGCCGGCACGATGCCGCCGGAACGCCTCGACGAGACCGTGCCGCATCTGCACCAGCGGCCGGCGGAATTTTTTCAGGCGGCGCTGCAGGGGCTCGAAATCCTTGGCGCCCTGTCGGGTCAGCTTGCACGCGGTGCCTGGAACATGCCCCAGCGCCTGGTCGATCTTCTTGATCGTCGCCGACGCCTTGTCGGTGGCGCGAAAAGTGATCGCGTAGCCGGTTCTGGCCATCAGCCTGCCTCCTCCGCGATTTTCCGGCTGCCCTGCGCCGTCGGATGCATCGATTTTCAATCCCGATGTGTAATCTGTCGCTTTCCGGCGAGGCGATCGTGACCGCCGACATGGCGCTTCGCTTCGGGCGCCTCGCCGGCGGCAAGGCAGACCTCTATCTCGCGATGCAGGCCCAGCGCGATCTGTGGCAGGCCGAAGAGCGTCTGCATGAGGAGCTTTCCGGCATCGAACTGGCTGTCTGAGATCGTGGAGCATCTTGCGGAGCACGCACAATGCCGGCAAGAAGGCTTGCCGCCGCTGTCCCGGCGGCCACCGTTGCCTTCAGCTTTGCGCCGCCGGGCCGGCAGGCTGCAGTGGCAGTTCCCGCACAGCCTGATTTTTCCGCCTACCCCGCCCCTGGTGTTTATAACGGCAAGCGGCGCCCCAATTTCGCCGGACACTCGCTCATCACGACGTTCGGGTGCGGAACCGGATGCGATGCAGGCTTGGTCGCCGGCCTCAAAAACCGGCAAAAGCACCCCTCTTCCCGCCTCTTACATTGGGCCGGACGGGTACAAGGGCCCGGACGGGTACAAGGGCCCGGAAGATCCCTATGTCTTCAGACCCGACAGCCGCCTGCTCGTCGTCTATGGCCATGACAGCGAGGACGACGAAACCCGCTATGCGCCGCGGTGCTATATCCTTGGCCACTGGGCGCTGGAATGGGTCCAAAACGACTGCGGTCCCTGGGCCAAGGCAAACACCGGCAACAAGGCGGTCATTCACGGAGTTGCCGGCCCAGTCGCGCAATTTCGGCTTCATGGTGCCGGCGGCGGGCTTTTCCGAGTAGCCATGCACTCCGTCAAGACCGCGAAGGGTCTCACGCTCGGGGGTGCTCGGACGCCAGCTTTGCTCGACAAGCAGGCAGGTCACGCCGTCTATGATGGCAAACCCGATCCCGGCGATCCGCTGATTGAGAGCGACAGTCTGGGGCACAACGATCTCCGTGGTTCAGTAGCGATTTGATTTCTGTCTGTTCACAGACTTCGGGATCACTTGCAGGTTTGTCTCGACATGCAGCCCGGAAACAGTCCTGCCATGCAGCGGCACAATGTGATCGACCTCATGAATAATTCCGGTCGTCTCAGTCAGGCAGCGTCGGGGTGCGAAAAATTCCGTGGTGGCCGGCTTGTCTTTGCCGCAGTTTGGACACCGCTTCGTATCCGCACCTGAAAGCGGCACATAAAGCGGATCGCTGTGGCGGCGCCATCGGGTGTAATGCATTGTGCACCAGCCGCGTTCGCGTTGCGGCTTGCGGCAGCCCTCGACAGAGCATGGCTTGGGTTCGGCCATTGTGCCCTCCGTGGAAGAGCACGGTGAACACTCCGCCGCCTTCATGTATTTCGAGGAGCCGCGCCGCGATCGCCTTCCGGGCGCACGGCCGGCACGTTCGCTTTCTGCTGCCGCTGCCGGATCCGCGGGCACGCGAATTCACCCATACGCCGACATGAGGACAACTGCGCTCGCTGGAGGCTCGGCGCGATGCCTGGGAACAGGCGATCCGCCAGCGCTGGCGCGCTCTGGCCCTTGTCATCAAGGCCAAGCTCGAGGCGGTCGAGAGCGGCATCAGCATCTTCGAAGAGGAATTCCTCGCCAACATCGTCCTGCCCGACGGACGGTCCGTCGGCGATTTCATGCACCCGCAGATCGAGAGCGCCTACAACAGCGGCGCCATGCCGCCGCTGGCGCCCTGGCACGGGGAGCGCGATGGCTGACCGTGCGCCCGGACGCGGTTGCGACCGTTTTGTCGGCCCCACGGGTCAACCCGCGGGTCAAAAGCCCACAGGTTAAAGGCCCACGACGATCCCGAGCGCGCCGAAGCGCTGCTGGTCGAGCTGATCAGCCTCCTTGCCCGCGACTGGCGGCCGAGGATCATCGCGCCGGGCGGCAGCGGGCCTCCGAGGGGAAATAATGCGGGTCGCGATCTACGCCTGCTATCGAGCGAGCACCAGCACAAGCGATCGATTGACGACCGGGCCCGGCTGTGCCGCGATC
>JBOHMF010000584.1:0-2328 GCA_050730055.1 Allostellaceae bacterium | reverse complement strand
CCGTAGAAGATCAGCTCGGCATCTGACCCATGAAGTCGCGCTTGCCGATCTCGACCCCGAGACTGCGCAGGAGGTCGTAAGCCGTCGTGATGTGGAAATAAAAGTTCGGCATCGCAAAGTGGTAGAGGTAGTTCTGGGCCTGGAAGTTGCGTGCCTGCCCGCCTGCCTGGATGGTGACCTGCTGGCCTTCGCGACCGTCGAGCTGGTCGGCCTTCAAGCCCTTCAGGAGATCGACGGTCTTGTCGATGCGCGAATACATCTCGGCAAAGCTGCTGTCGATGTCCGGGAGCTGCGGTTGCTGGACGCCGGCGACGGTCGCGGCGCCGAGCGCGTGCAGACAGCTCTGCCGCACTTGGCGCGCGAGCGTGAACATATCGGGATAAAGCCTCAAGTTGAGGGTTGTCACCTGATCCCACTTGTGCGCATTGGCGTGCGCTTCGGCCTTCTGCAAGGTGCCCTTGAGACCGCCGAGCAGTTGCACAAAGACCGGGACCGAGCCGTGATACATCGTGACCGCCATCGGACTCTCCTTTTCGCTGGTGATGAAGACGAGCGATCTTAGTCGCAGGCCCGGCCCTCATGCAAAGCGCTTGACCGCGGTTGCGCGGAAATTTATCTAGACGAAAATGCCTGTCCGTATAGAAAGAATGTGCTCATGGCCTTTCATGTCAGGGATGAGGCGACCGACAAGGCGGTGCGGCGGCTCGCCAAACTCAAGGGCACGACCCTGACGCAGACGATCCGGGAAGCGGTTGAGCACGAGTACGAGCGGACGCGCGCCGCGATCCCGCTGATCGAGCGGCTGAGACCGATCCAGGAAGAGTTCCGGCGGCTGTCAAAACCGGGCGGATTGCCCGCCGACAAGGCGTTTTATGACGACCTGTCCGGCGACCCCTGATGTTTCTCGACGCCTCGGCGATGGTCGCGATCGTGGCCCGAGAAAGCGATGCAGACACCCTCGCGGCCCGGCTTAACCAAGCTGCCGAGGTCTATACATCGCCGCTCGCGATTTATGAATCGGTCCTCGGTGTGGCACGGCGCGGCAATATGTCTATCCCCGAGGCCACTACATTACTCGACCATTTTCTCGAGCAGGTCGCGGTGCAGGTGACGCCGATCACCGCCGAGATCGGCCGCGCGGCTGTCACCGCGTTTGAACGCTATGGCAAGGGACGGCACCCGGCCGCGCTCAACATGGGCGACTGCTTTGCCTATGCCTGCGCGCGCAGCCTTGACCGGCCGCTTCTGTTCAAGGGCGAGGATTTTCCCCAGACCGATATCGCCGCCGCCTGACCGGCAAAGTCTCCGGCAAGACATTGTGAAGCCGCCGCGAAGCGCGCAGTATCAGGGTGGTAAGCCGGTGTGAGGGAGGCCAGCGATGCAATTGAGCCGCGAAGACCTGTTGCGCGCCTATCGCCGCATGACGACGATCCGCCACTTTGAGGAACGGGTCCAGGAGGAGTTCTCAAAGGGCGAGATCCCCGGCTTTGTCCATCTCTACGCCGGCGAGGAAGCCTCCGCGGTCGGCGTGTGCCTGCATCTCGGCCCCGAGGACGTGATCGCCAGCACCCATCGCGGGCACGGCCACTCCATCGCCAAAGGCTGCGATGTCGAGAAGATGATGCTTGAACTGTTTGGCAAGGCCGGCGGGTTGTGCGGCGGCAAGGGCGGCTCGATGCACATTGCCGATCTCGGCCAGGGGATGCTCGGCGCCAATGGCATCGTCGGCGGCGGCCCGCCGCTTGTCCTTGGCGCGGCGCTGACCGCCAAGACGCTGGGCCGATCCACTGTCGCGGTGTCGTTTACCGGCGATGGCGGCTCCAACCAGGGCACCACCTTTGAGGCCCTCAACATGGCGGTGGTGCTGAAGCTGCCGGTCATCTTTGTCTTTGAGAACAACCAGTACGGCGAAGGCACCGGGGTCGATTACCACGTCGGCAGCCGCGACATCGCCGGACGCGCGCGCGGCTTTGGTCTGCCGAGCGTCAAGGTCAGCGGCGACGACTTCTTTGCCGTCCACGAGGCGGCGGGCGAGGCGGTCGAGCGCGCCCGCGCGGGCGGCGGTCCCTCGGCGATCGAGGTCGATACCTGCCGCTTTTACGGCCATCATTCGGGCGACGCGCAACTCTATCGCGGCAAGGATGAGGTCCGCCGCCTGCGCGCCGAGCGCGACCCGCTAAAGCATTTCCGCACCCGCGTCACCGAGGTGGTGCTCCTGGAAAAGGACGCGCTCGACGCGGTTGATGCCGAGGTCGCCGCGTTGATCGAGCGCGCGGTCGAGAATGCCCGCACCGCCCCGCCGCCGCCCGAAAGCGCGCTGCTCACGGA
>JBOHMF010000583.1:0-2332 GCA_050730055.1 Allostellaceae bacterium | reverse complement strand
CCCTTCCACCGTCGTCGCCGTGCCGCTGAAGTATTTCTCGACAAAATCGCTCTGCAATCCGATCGCGTCAAAGATCTGCGCCCCGCAATAGGATTGATAGGTCGAGATGCCCATCTTGGACATCACTTTGAGGATGCCCTTGCCGAGCGCCTTCAGATAATTTTTCTGAACTTGCTCGGCCGAAAGCGCGAGGCCATTTGTGACGCGCTGTTCTTCAAGCGTGGCGAAAGCAAGATAAGGATTGATCGCCTCCGCGCCATAACCGGCGAGCGCACAGAAATGATGCACCTCGCGCGCCTCGCCGGTCTCGATGACGATGCCGGTCGTGGTCCGCAGCCCTTCGCGGATCAGGTGATGATGCACCGCTGAGGTCGCGAGCAGAGCCGGGATCGGCACGCGCTCGGCCGAGACCGCGCGGTCCGACAGGATCAGGATGTTGTAGTCGGCCGAGACCGCCTCGGTCGCCTCGCGCGACAGGCGCAGGAGCGCGCCTTCCAGCCCCGCCGCGCCTTCGGCAGCGGGCCAGGTGGCGTCGAGCGTCCGGGTGCGAAAGGCGGGAACGAGGCTCTCGATCGCATGGATCTTGTCGAGATCGGCGTCGAGAAGGATCGGCGTCGCCACTTCCAACCGGTAATGCGTCCCGGCCTGGTGGCCCAGAAGATTGGGCCTGGGGCCGATCATCGACACCAGCGACATCACCAGTTCCTCGCGGATCGGGTCGATCGGCGGGTTGGTGACCTGGGCAAAGTTTTGCTTGAAATAGTTGTAGAGCAGCTTCGGTTTTGCCGAGAGCGCCGCGATCGGCGTATCGGTGCCCATCGAGCCGACCGGATCGTCGCCGTCGCGCGCCATCGGATCGAGAAAGAACTGGAGATCCTCCTGCGTATAGCCAAAGGCTTGCTGCTGCTGGAGGCGCGCGCCCGGATTGTTCGGTCGCGCGTGCCGCGGCGCCCCGTCAAGGTCCGGCAGATCGGCGAGCTTGAACTGGGTCGCTTCGAGCCAGGCTTCGTAGGGGTGCTCGGCGGCCAGCGCGCGCTTCACCTCCGCGTCATCGACGATGCGGGCGCGTTCGAGGTCGATCAAGAGCATCTTGCCGGGCTGGAGGCGCCATTTGCGGACAATCCTCTCCTCCGGCACCGGCAGCACGCCCGCTTCGGAGGCCATGATCACATGGTCGTCGTCGGTGACGATAAAGCGCGCGGGTCTGAGACCGTTGCGGTCGAGGGTGGCGCCGATCTGGCGGCCGTCGGTAAAGGCGATCGCCGCCGGTCCGTCCCACGGCTCCATCAGCGCCGCGTGATATTCGTAGAAGGCGCGGCGCTGCGGGTCCATCAGCGGGTCGCTCGCCCATGCCTCGGGGATCAGCATCATCACCGCGTGAGCCAGCGAGTAACCGCCCGTGACCAGGAGTTCGAGAGCGTTGTCGAGACAGGCGGTGTCGGACTGGCCGGGCTGGACCAGGGGCGCCAGCTTGGCGAGATCGTCGCCAAACAGCGGCGACGACATCGCCCGGCGCCGGGCATTGATCCAGTTGACGTTGCCGCGCAGTGTGTTGATCTCGCCGTTATGGGCGATAAAGCGGTAGGGGTGGGCGAGCCGCCAGGAGGGAAAGGTGTTGGTCGAGAAGCGCTGGTGGACGAGGGCAAGGGCCGAGACGGTCAGCGGGTTTTGCAGATCGCGGTAAAAGCCGCCGACCTGCGGGGCCAGCAAGAGCCCCTTGTAGACAACGGTGCGGGTCGAAAACGACGGCATGTAGGTGACGCGCAATTGCGCCATGCCGTACTGCTCGGCAAGATCGGCGACGCCGTTCAGAGCCTGCTTGCGCAGCACCAGGATCTTGCGCTCAAATGCGTCCTGATCGGCAATGCCGGGACCCGGCGCGACGATCGCCTGGCGGATCACCGGCATCGCTTCGATGACACGGGCGCCGAGTCCCGTCGTATCGGTCGGCACCTCGCGCCAGCCGAGAAGGCGCTGGCCCTCGGCGGCAATCCAGTGCTCGATATGGGCGGTGGCGATCGCGCGCGCCGCCTCGTCCTGCGGCAGAAAGCACATCGCGACGGCATAGCGGCCGAGCGCCGGCAGGTTCAGCCCGGCGGCCTCCGCCCATTGGCGCAGCAGCGCATCGGGCATCTGGATCAGGCACCCGGCGCCGTCGCCGACCAGCGGATCGGCGCCGACGGCGCCGCGGTGATCGAGATTGACAAGAATTTCGAGACCGCGCCGGATGATATCGTGCGATTTCCGCCCCTTGATATGGACGACAAAGCAGACGCCGCACGAATCGTGCTCGTGCCGCGGATCGTAAAGGCCTTGCTTTTCAGGCACGTTC
>JBOHMF010000582.1:0-2339 GCA_050730055.1 Allostellaceae bacterium | reverse complement strand
AACGAGGCGCGCAGCCGTGCCAGCCCCTCGGCCTCCATCTCCTCATAAAGGCGCTTGACGGCGGCGCCGTCGAGCGCGCCCGCGTCGCCGATGTGGGTGCGGGCGATCTCAAAGCGCAGATCGGTCGCCAGCATTCCCCAGGCCGACAGCACCGCGGCGACCCGCGGCACCACGACGCGCTTCAGACCGAGTTGGCGAGCGATGTCGGTGGCGTGCAACCCGGCCGCGCCGCCAAAGGCCAAAAGCGCAAAATTGCGCGGATCGACGCCGCGCCGCACCGAGACGAGCCGCACCCCCTCGGCCATCGTCGTGTTGACGACGCGGTGGACGCCGCGTGCCGCCTCCACCCGTGCGACCCCAAGCGCGGCGGCGATCCCGTCGAGCGCCTGCTCGGCGGCGGCGCGGTCGAGAGAACGCCGGCCGCCGAGAAAATGCGCCGGGTCGAGATAGCCGAGCACCAGATTGGCGTCGGTCACGGTCGCCGCGCGCCCGCCCGCGCCATAGCAGGCGGGACCGGGCGCGGCTCCGGCGCTCTCCGGCCCGACATGCAGGATGCCGCCGCGATCGACCCGCGCGATCGACCCTCCGCCGGCGCCGATGCTGGCGATGTCGAGACTGCTGAGGGCGATGCGCTCGCCGGCGATTTTTCTTCCTTGAGCGAGCGCCGGCACACTATCGATGATTAATGAAATATCGGTGCTGGTCCCGCCCATGTCGAACGGGATCAGATTGCCTGCTCCGAGGAGCCGGGCGGCGTGGACGCTGCCGGCGATGCCCCCGGCTGGACCGGACAGGACCGCGCCGGCGGCCAGCCGTCCGGCCTCGGCGATCGGCGCGACCCCGCCGTGCGACTGGATGATCAAGGTCGGACCGCGATAGCCGGCCTCGGCGAGCCGCTGTTGAAGCCGGTCGAGATAGCGCGCCAGGACCGGCCCGACATAGGCATTGGCGATCGTTGTCGAGACCCGCTCAAACTCCTTGATCTGCGGCAGCACCTCGCAAGACAGCGAGACGTAGGCGGCGGGCAAGGCGCGGGTGAGCGCGTCGCGGGTCGTGCGCTCGTGGGTGGGGTCGCGCCAGGCGTGCAGATAGGCGACGGCAACCGCCTCGATCCCTTGGCGCTTCAATTCCGCAATTGCGCTGGCCAGCGAGTCGCGATCGAGCGGCGTCTCGACCCTTCCATCGGCGCGCAGTCTCTCGGCGATGCCAAGACGCAGCCGTCGCGGCACCAGGGGCTCGGGCGGCGGTTGGCGCAAATTGTAGCGGTCGTCCTTCAAACCCTCGCGCATCTCGACGACATCGCGATGACCGGCGGTTGTCAAAAGGCCGGTTCGGGCGCCCTTGCGTTCGATGAGCGCGTTGGTCGCGACCGTCGTGCCGTGGACGATGCGCTCGGTGTCGGAGAGCAGCGCTGGCAGATCGCAGCCGAGTGTCTTGGCCAGAAGCCGCAGTCCTTCGATGACCCCTTCCGACGGATCATCCGGGGTCGAGGCGGTTTTGGCCAGGGTGGCGCGGCCCGCGTCATCGACTGCAACGAGATCGGTAAAGGTGCCGCCGACATCGACGCCGATGCGGTACATCAAGCAGCCCCTCACCCCAACCCTCTCCCCGCAATGCGGGGAGAGGGAGAGGCCCGCGAAGCAGGAGGGTGAGGGGCTTCCCCCGTGCCCTGACCAGCTTTCTCGATCACAAATCCATTCTCGGCATCGTGCGCCCGTGCGTTGGGGTCACGTTCGGCCGGATCGCCCCAGCCGCCGCCGCCTCCCGATTCAAGCACCAGCACATCGCCGGGGCGGATCACCAGCCCGGTTTCCTTGGTCCGGATCGGGCGCGGCGGTCGGCCCGCGGAATACAGCGTATAGCAATGCGGCAGCCCGTCCGCGCCGCCGAGGATGCCGCAGGCGCCGTGGCGCACGCCGTCGCCGGCGGTATTGGCGAGCGCCGGCTCGGCGGTTTCGACAACCATCTCGACAATGCCGCCGGGTCCGCCACGATATTTGCCCGCGCCGCCCGAACACGCGCGGAACTCGTGGCGGCGGAAGAACAGCGGAAAGCGCGCCTCGGTCACCTCGAGACTGCCAAACTTGATCCCGCCCGCGGCCTGCCATTCGCCGGCGCCGGGCCAGCCGTCGCCCGCGGGCGAGGCGCCGCCACCCGGCCGCGCCTGAAAGAAGTGCCAGATGAAAGGTCTTTGCGCGCGCGGATCGGTGCCCTGCACGGCGATGCGAAAGCGCCGGCCCCAGCCGGCCATCGCCCGTTCGGGGCAGGCCGGCGCCAGCGCCTTGACGATCGCCTCGATGATCTCCTGCCCGCAATGATTGGTCGCGAGTGTCACCGGC
>JBOHMF010000581.1:0-2342 GCA_050730055.1 Allostellaceae bacterium | reverse complement strand
AATCCGCCTTGGTCGCAATGCGTCGCATATTGGGGCCGCTGTGCCGTTCGAGATTGAGGGTGTTGCCGGTCAATTCGAGGCGGCCGCCGATGGGATCGGCTGGGCTGCTCCAATCGTAACTCGCGATCGGTGCGACAATCGGCTGGATGCCGTCGCCTACCAACGTGTTCAGACTTTGGAAGGAATAGGCGCTGATATTGCCGTAGCTGCGCGGTCCGAAATCTTCAGCATAAACCTGGCTGGTGAGGAAGTTACTCGGCAGCGTGAAGCCATACGGCAGGTGATATTTGAGGAGATAAGCCTGGTCGGATACGCGCTGAACATTAAACCCCGTGCGCCAGTCGTTGGTGAGATCGAACCTGCCGGTACTGAAGAGATGACCGCGGACCGGCGTGTTCGTATTGGTCGTCGTCGGCACGGCAAGCGGACCGGTTGTGACCGGAGCATCGCCGGCCTCGATGCTGCCGTCGATGTCGAGTTGCCCGAAACCCCAAGCCTGCCTGTATTCGCCGTCGAGGACGTCGCCGGCTTCGCTCGTCACTATCGGGCGTATGGTGAGATCTTTGTCCGGCCCAATCGCCCAGAAATAGGGCTGCGTAATGTGAAAGCCAAGCGTGCCACCGGCGCCAAAAGTCGGCGGCAGGAAACCCGATGCCCGCCTCACCGACGGATCAGGATGGGAAAAATACGGCGTGTAAAAGACCGGCCACCCGTCTATCTCCATCGTTGCGTCGTGGTATTCAACGATTTGTTGCTCTTTGTCGTGGACAATGCGCGCGGCCTCGATCTGCCATACCGGCGGTCTTGTTGGGTCGCTGGCGCACAACTCGCAAGGCGAATATACGCCGCGCCGCATTTCTGTCCGGTTCCCTTCGACGCGGCGGCCGGTGTTCGCAGCGAGGCGCGAACCGTCCGAGAGCAGAATACGGACGTCCTTGATGAAGCCTTCACGCATGTTGTCGTGCAGCTCCATGTAGTCGGAGAACACGATATCGCCACCCGGCTGCAACAGACTGACATGCCCCGACGCCGTGACCGTGTCGGTGCGCTGGTTGTACGTGACGGTATCCGCCAGAAGGATCTGGTCGGATTGATCGAGTTCGACGTGGCCACGGGCGACCGTGAGGCCGAGATCCTGGTCGTATTCCACCTGGTCGGCTTGGAAGAGGACCGGCTTGTTTGACGCGTGCGCGGCACTTTGCGCAGCCGCCGGCGCCGCCGCAGCGACAAGCGCAGCGACGCCTACAAATCCGGCGAACGACTTCCCCCCACTCATGCCCTCAGCCGTCTTCGAGATGTAACAGTAGGCTGACTCCGACAAGCCAGGATACCCCGGCTGGCGTCCAGGCTGCGAGCATCGTTGGAATGGTCGCTGACAGCCCGAGGGCGAACACGATATCCGACAGGAAATAGAGCAGGAACCCGCTGGCGATGCCCACGGCAATCATCAGCGTCGCGCCGCCGGCGCGTTGCATGCGCAAACTAAAGCTGGCGGCGATCAGCACCATGGCCGCTAACAAGAGCGGCCTCGCCAACAGCGTATCGAAATAAAGCTGATGGCGCTGCGACGAGAAGCCGGACGCCTCGAGCAGGCGAATGAAGCCGGGCAGCTCCCAGAACGACATGGTCTCGGGCGGCGCAAAGCTGTCCTGAATCTTGGCCGGCGTCAGGTTGGTAGGGATGGTCAGCTCGGCGAATTGCCGTGGCTGGCTGTTCGGGGACCAATCGGTGCCATCGCGCACCGTCCAGACGCCCGATCCGAGCGTCGCCTGCTCGGCGTCGATCCGACGGTCGAGGCGCGTATCGTGTGCCAGGAAGAGGAACATGACATCGTGCAGCGCGCGTTGCGGCAGCACGAACCGCTCGGCGTGAACGATTGACGGATTGCCGTTGGTGTCGCTCTGGCGCAGCCAAAGGCCGGTGCTCGACAGCGCGAATTGCGGGTTTCCGCCGAGCACACGGTTTTCCAAGGTCTCGTAACTCGCCTGTGTGACCGATGCGATCGGGTTGAACAGCGTGACCGAGAGAACACCGATCAGGAATGCGCCCGCCAACGGCGGCGCGACGAACTGCCAAGCCGAGATTCCCGAGGCACGCGCGACGACAAGCTCATGGCTCCGCGTCAGCCGCCAGAACACCATCATGGTGCCGAACAGGACGGCGAATGGCAGAACCTGCTGCGCCATATAGGGCTGTTTGAGCAGCGCGAGTTTCAGCAGAACCAGCAACGTGATGTCGGCTTTAGTGCCGGCGCGTCGGATCATCTCGACGTAATCGAGCATGAACACGATTGCCATTATCGTCAGGAAGACGCCGAAGAACCAGATCAGGAACTGGCGCGC
>JBOHMF010000580.1:0-2384 GCA_050730055.1 Allostellaceae bacterium | reverse complement strand
GTGCAGGCATAGGTGACGCGGCCGTCGATCGCGATTGTGCACTCCTTGCAGACATTGGCGTTGATGCAGCTGTAGCGGATCGCCAGGGAGGGATCGCGATGCGCGCGCACCCAGAGGAGCGCGTCGAGCACGGTGGCGCCCTCCTCAAATGGCACGGCAAACTCGTCATAACGCGGTGCCGGATCGCCCCCTGTTCCGCGCCGCACCCGCAGCCGGGCGATGAGAGACCCGGTCATCGCGCAAATCCGGCGGTGAGGGCGCCGGTGCCGTCGAGCGCAACGGTCTGGTTGCGCGCAAAGGCCGGATCAGGATCGGGAAAATCGCTGCGCTGGTGCGCGCCGCGGCTCTCCTGGCGCGCCAGCGCCGCCGCAGTCACCGCCTCGGCGGCAAGAAGGCTGAGGCGCAACTCACACCCGTCGGCGAGGGTCGGGTTCATGCGCGCCCCGGGCATGACGGCGAGCCCGGGCAGCAGTGCGCGCATCTCGCGCAGCCGATCGAGTGCCGCCGTCAGCCCCTTGGCGTCGCGGAATGGCCCGGCCGCGCTCCCCATCAGTGCACGCAACTCCTCGAGAAGGGCGATCGCCGGAATTTCGCCCGTCTGTCCCGCCATCAAGGCGCGGAGGCGCGCGAGCGCCTCTGCCGCTGCGCGCGACTGCCACGCCTGTCCTCGACCGGCAGCATGAAGGGTGGCAAAATGCCCGGCCCGCTCGCCAAATACCAGCGCCTCGGGGATGGCATTGCCGGACAGGCGGTTGGCGCCGTTGGCGCCGCCCGCTGCCTCGCCGGCGGCATAGAGGCCGGGAACCCGGCTTTGCAGCCGCTCATCCACCCGCACCCCGCCCATGTGATAATGCGCGATCGGCGCCACCTCGACGGGAGCGCGGGCGAGGTCGATACCGTTCCGGGCCAGGCGCTCGATGACAGGCCCGAACGCGGCTTTGAGCCGTTCGCGCGGAAGGTGCATGAAGGACAGGAAAACGCCGCCGTGCGGCGATCCCCGTCCGGTGGAGACCTCGGTTGCAATGGCAGTGGTCAACCGGTCGCGCGGCGTCGTATAGCCGGCGCTCTCGTCGCTGCCGTAGGCGTCGAGAAATTCCGCGCCGGCGCCGTTCAGCAGCTTTCCGCCGAGCTTGTAGCGGAACGGGTCCCATAGGATCGGGTCCATGCCGACAAGGCGCGGCGCCAGGTGCCCGATCGGAAAGAACTGCACAAACTCCATGTCGATGAGTTCGGCCCCGGCCAGGAGCGCCAGCGCGTAGCCGTCGCCGCCCATATTGGCCGAGGCGCTGCTGCGGGCGAAGATGCGGGTGAGACCGCCGGTGGCGAGGACAACGGCCTTGGCCGCAATCGTGACCGCCGCACCGGCCGCGAGATCGAGACCGACGGCGCCGGCGATCTCGCCTCCGGCGGTGACGAGATCGGTCAGCAGCAGATTGCTCGCCCGCCGGATCGCGCCGCTGCGGGCGATCCGGCGGCGCAGGGTTGCCGCCACCGCCGGCCCGGTGTCGAGAAAATCGACATAGCAGCAGCGCGGGCGGGAGTGTCCAGGCGCCGTCACCTGGGCGATGCGGCCATTGGCACGACGCGCCCAGCCGACCCGCCAGGCGTCCATCTCGCGGATGCGGGAGGGCGCCTCCCGGCAGAGAAGCGCGGCCAGTCTTTCCTCGCACAGCCCGCGCCCGGCGGCGAGCGTGTCGGCGAGATGCAGCCGCCAGTCGTCCTCGCTTTCCTCGGCGAGCGCGGCGGCCACCGTCATCTGCGCCATCACCGTGGCGCCGCTGCGGCCGCAGAGGCTTTTGTCGGCGAGCAGCACGCGCTCCGCCCCGGCGCGCGCCGCGCCGATCGCCGCGGACATGCCGGCGCCGCCGGCGCCGACGATCAGGAGATCGGTCTCGATATGATGCTCAGCGCCCGTCAGGCTTCACTCCGCAAGCGAGGATCGCAATGACCGGAATGCTGTAGCCGCCACCGGCATCGCGATAAGAGGCGGCGCCCTCGGCCAGCGCGGCGGTGATCGCGGCGCGGGCCTCGGCCGTCTGGGCTTCGATCACCGCCGCGGTGCGCACGGTGCCCTGGCGAAATCCGGCGAGGAGAACCTGCCCCGGACTTGATCCGGGGTCATCCGCCGTGGCAAGGGGCCAGCGCCGCGCGAGAGTGCACGTTTCGATCCCGACAAAACCGGCTTTGTCGAGCAGGGCGCGCGCATCCTCGGGGCGCCTGAGGCCGCCGCCCGAGGGCGGCGCCTTGGCCGCCTCAGGATCGCCGTGACCGGCGACCGCCTCGAACAGCAGCTTCCAGGCGGGGTTCTCGGACGGCGCCGCCCAACTCGTAAAGGCGACCCGGCAGCCCGGCCGCAACACCCGGCGGACCTCGCTGAGCGCGCG
>JBOHMF010000579.1:0-2388 GCA_050730055.1 Allostellaceae bacterium | reverse complement strand
TACGGCGACAGTCACTGTTCCCGGCTTCACGGGATGCCGGAAATGCCGGTGCGAGCCTTTCGATCGCACCTCGCGCCACCCGTCGGCTTCGAGAGCGCGGATCACGTCGCGAGGCGTCATACACACTATGTATTCGCCGGCAGTTGCCCGCGCAACCACCGACGGATTGCGCATCGAGGGGAGGAATTATGTCGCCGTGAATACAGGAGCGCATCGCACCGAGGCAAAGCGCGAATTGTTGCGGACAATCGAACGCGATGCCGAGGCTCGGGGGATTCCGCCCCGCTTCCGAGCCGCGATCGGTTAGCGGCACCAAATCCTTATAGCTTTCAAGGCCGCTTCAGAAGCACCCATCAAAACGATTTTGAAGATCTGCCAGTAATACCAGCGGCTCGCATGGCCTTTGCCGTGCCGCCGCAGCATCAGGCGATAGCCCTCCTCGAAATCGCCGATTGCCTCTTCCAAGCGCTCTGGTGGAAGTAAGAAGGACAGCAACCTCTCGGCGGTCGGCGGAGCTGGATTTGCACTATCCGATCGGTCATCCAGCTTCGGAACCTGCATCAGGCGATCTCGATGACGTAACCATAAACAGAAGAGGACAGACAGCGCAGTCCCCATGAACTGTGCCTCTGCTTCTATTATGTAGAAATTGACACTTCTTTCTGTGTAATATAGAAGATAAAACGATGCCTCATAAGCAAAGACGCCAACATAAAAGACATTGTATCCTTTACCTATATACGAGAAGATCTTATTCACGATGCCCGGGACACGAGACATGGTCTTCAGCCCTCCGCCCCAAGGGGAGGTGGGAACCCGAACGGCTGGACAGCGAGGCGGGTGCGTTGCACAGCCTCTTCGCCTGAAGCTTCAATCTTATAATAGCGTTTGCGCCGGCCGCCTCGCTCGTGGGTAGGCTGTCCCCACGATGAGGAAATCATGCCCTTCCGTTGCAGGCGGTCCAGGGCTGCATAGATCGCGGCAAGGCTTCGCGCCCGGCCGGTGCGCTGCTCGATCCGCTGCATGATCGTGATGCCGTAGGCTTCCCGCGGTTGCTCCAGCAAGATCGCGAGAAGCTGAAATTCGAGGGGGCCGAGGATGTCCAGTGCCAACGGTTCGATCAATATCTATAACTTGACATTGAAGATATAGCTGAACCGTACGTCGCCTGCAAGACCTAAGAATCAACAGCCGATCCATATTGCGATTTTTGAGTACAAAAAGTGAACGGTGGCGATGAGACTCCTTTCTGCGCGAATGATCGGGGACCTTGGCTTCGGCGCTTTCGTCAGGATCGGTTGCGCCGCCCGGACCACACGCCGTTACCGCCACGCGACGTCCTGCCGCCGTCCTCACCCCGGCGACCATGGTTCGGGGGCGCGCGGTTCGATATCGGTGACGACATCGACGACGACGCTCTCTTGCGCCCCGATCGCCTCGGCCAAGGCCGGGGCGATGTCGCCCGCCCGCTCGACGCGCAGGCCCTTCACCCCAAAGCTCTTTGCCACCGCGGCAAAATCGGTCGGACCAAAGAGCACGAGATCGTCGATCGCGCCCGGTCCGTTGCCGAGCGAGCGGCGCGCGCCGGTGAGGTTCTGGCCAAAGCCCGAATTGTTGTTGACGACAACCGCAACGGCGATGCCGCGCCGGCGCGCCGATTCCAGTTCGGCAAGATGGTAATAGAACCCGCCATCGCCGGTGAAGCACACGACCGGGCGCGCCCCGGCCGCGCATTTGGCGCCGAGCGAGGCCGGAAACGCCCAGCCGAGCGACCCCGCCGCGCGCAGATAGCTCTGCCCCGCGCCGTTCAATTCGATCATCGTGCCGGTCCAGATCCCGGAATAGCCGGTGTCGGCGACCAGGATCGCATCCGCCGGCAGCGCGCGGGTCAGTTCTGTACAGAGCCGCTCGACGCGGATCGGGGCGTTGTCGCTCGCGCACAAGGGGGCCATCGCGGCACGCCAGTCGGCGACGAGCCTTGCCGAGTCCTCGGCAAAAGCGGGATCGCGGTTTCTCCGCCCGAGTGCCTCGACAAGCTGCGCCACGGTCGTCTTCGGGTCGCCGAGGACGCCGATCGTATCGGGGTAGCTGCGCCCGAGTTCCAAGGGATCGGCATCGATCTGCACGATTTTTGTACCTTGCGCCGGCACCCGCCAGTTGAGCGTCACCTGATCGCCGGTGTCACAGCCGATAAAGAGGACGAGATCGGCACCGTGGACGATGCGGTTGGCCGGCGGTGCCGAGTAGCTGCCGGGGACGCCGGCCGAGAGGCGATGCCGGGTCTGGACAAGACCGCGCGCGCCGAGCGCGGTGGCGAGCGGCGCGGCAAGCGCCTCGGCGAGCGCCAGGACCTCCGGCCCGGCGCCGGAAGCGAGCGTGCCCTCGCCG
>JBOHMF010000578.1:0-2390 GCA_050730055.1 Allostellaceae bacterium | reverse complement strand
TTGCAAACTCAAGGCCTTCCGCCGGATTGCCACGCGCTACGACAAAACCGACAAAAGCTTTGCTGCCATGATCCATCTTGCCGGAGCGGCAATCGCTCTTCGATGAATGTCAACAGGCCCTAGTGAGATAGACTCTTATATTGAAGGCTACTACAACCGTCAGCAGATCCACTCTGCCATTGGCTATCTCACCCCGGAGCAGGCCGAGGCGAAATCCGCGTAATCCGGTGTCCACTCTTCCGGGGGAAGGTCACTTTCATCGTCGCCAATCTCGCTCCGGGCACGACCGCCAAGACCGATGGCTGGTCCGCCTATCCCGGCGCTCCCGGCGTCAGCCACGATCCCCCTGTCATTGGCAAGAGGGCCGCCCATGTCGTGCTGCCCTGGGGGCACCGGATCTTTTCCAATCTCACAGTCTGGGGCTTGGGCGTCTATCACGGGCTGCGCCGCCCGCACCTCCAGTCCTCCCTTAACGCGTTCGTCTTCCGCTTCAATCGCCGGCGCACCCCGCACGCCGCCTTCCGCTCCCTTCTCGGCCTCGCTGTCCTATACCCGCCGCTCACCTGCAACATGCTGATCGCACCGGAAGCAGCGGTATAAGCCTTAATCGGTGAACGATTTATCGGCTACATGAGCGCGTTGCAGAATGATGATCGCGATGGCACAGAATACCGCGATAAGGCCAAACGTGATAATCATGGGAATGTTCCCGCTAGAGTCCTGCCCGTGCCGGCCGGCACGGCGGCATGCTCTCCAAATCGGCGCGTGTCGCCGGACGAGGCGGACTACATCGCCATCCAGTCGCCGGATTGCTCAAACGCGTGCGCGGCGCGATAGATGCTCGGCTCGTCAAAATGCCGCCCGATCAGCATCACCGAGACCGGCAGCCCATCGGACATCCCGCACGGGACCGCCATGGCCGGATGATGGGTCAGGTCAAAGGGAGCGGTATTGGCGATCATCTCAAGCGCCCGTGCGATGATCTCCTCGCGCGCCGCATCCGGTTCGGGCAGCCGGGTCGCCTTGATCGGGGTGGTCGGCATCAGCAGCAGATCGCAGTCCTTGAGCACCGCGTCATAGGCCGCGGTCAGGCGGCGCACGAGATTGATCGCCTTGCCGTAATAACGGCTGCCGTGCTGGCGCCGGATATAGGTGCCGAGCAGGGTGAAGAGCTTGGTCGTCTCCGACAGCTCGTTGGCGCGGCTGCGCCAGTTGCGGTGAAAGTCCATCAGACTGGTGACGTAGAGATCGGGCCGACTGACGCCGTAGCCATCGCCGTACATCATGGTTTGCGTCAGCCCCTCGGTCCCGATCGGGGTCCACAGCGCGGGTCCCAAGAGGTGCATCGGGATCGAGACCTCCTCAACCCGGGCGCCGAGCCTCCCAAACCGGTCCGCGGCGGCGCGCACCTTGGCGTTGACATCCTCCTCGGCATTCGCCTGGCGGAAGCCTTCACGGACCATGCCGATGCGCAAGCCCGCGACGCCCCGACCGAGCGCCTCGGTGTAAGTCTTGACCTCTACATTGTATTGCCGCGGATCATAGCCGTCCGGCCCGGCCAGCACTTCGAGCAGCAATGCGTTGTCGGCGACCGCGCGGGTCATCGGGCCGGTGTGATCGACAAAGATCTCGATCGGCATGATGCCGGTATAGGGGACCAGCCCGTGCGTCGGCTTCATCCCATAAATGCCGCAGAAGGAAGCAGGCATGCGGATCGAGCCGCCCTGATCGCCGCCGAGCGCCATGTCGGCTTCGCCGGCCGCGACGAGCGCGGCGCTGCCGGACGAGGAGCCGCCGGCCGAGTAGCCCATGCGTCGCGGGTTGTGCACCGCCCCCAGGGCCGAAGTATGGCTGCCGCCGGAGAGGCAGTAGAACTCGCAATGCGCCTTGCCGGTGATGGTGCCGCCAGCGTCGAGGATGCGCTCGACGACGGTGGCGTCGATCTCCGGCACATAACCTTCGAGGGTGGCGGCGCCGTTCATCATCGGCACGCCGGCGAGCATGATGTTGTCCTTCAGGACAATCCGCTTGCCTTTCAACTTGCCGGCCGGCGCACCCTCGACAACGGTTTTGACGTACCAGGCATTGTAGCGGTTCTCCTCGCCCTCGGGACGATAGCCGGGGGTGCGCGGGTAGCGCACCGGCGGCAGGTTGTCCGGCATCCGGTCGATGGTATTGTAGGCCGCAATGCTCGGCCGCATCAGATCGATGAACGAGGCAACGTCCGCTTCGGTCAGCGACAGACCCATCTCGGCAGCCGCGAAGCGCAACTGCTCCGGTGTCGGGACTTGAACAGCCACAACGTCATCCCTCCCTGTCGGACAACTTATCCCCGCCGGCAGGGTATCTGATCAGACCGGCATCAAGGCTGTCAATCCGCTTCCGGGCGA
>JBOHMF010000577.1:0-2419 GCA_050730055.1 Allostellaceae bacterium | reverse complement strand
GCCGTGCTCTATACCGTGTCCGACCGGCCGCTCCTCGACAGGATCGGCCAGTATCGCGCGCAGGGCCGCGGCGCCGGCGACACCGTCGTCGAACTCGCACCTTGAGGCGGGATGCCGGACAGCAGGGGGCAAAAAATCCGCGCCAAGAGGGGCACCATTTTTCCTCCTGCGGCGTTAGAGTCCATTGGCCCCGCCGCGGGAGGGTCCCAAAGCGCGGGACAGGAGGACCGAATGGCTCTGCTCGAGGACATCTTCACAGGCAATGCCGTCACCGGGATCGCGATCGGGCTTGGCGCGGTGCTCCTCGGGCCGACGGTGCTGCCGGCGGTCGGCCGTGCGCTGCGCCCGGTGGCCAAGGCAGCGATCAAGGGCGGCCTCGTAGTCTATCGCGAGACCTTTGCCGAGATTGGCGAATTCACCAGCGATCTCGTCGCCGAGGCGCGCAACGAGTTGGCCACCGCCGGGGCGGCAGCCGGCGCCGCGGCCGGAGCGGCGGCGGCCGGTGCGACACACGAAGGCGCGGGGCACGGTCACGCCCGCGGCGGCGCCAAGGGCGAGACGCACTGAGATGGCGCGGCGACAGGCGCCGGCGGCGGCGCGCTCGGCCGGCCGCGGCGGCACGATGCTGCTGGCTCTGGCCGCCGGTCTCGCCGGCGGTCTGCTCGCGCCGCTGGTGTTCCCGAGCGCCGCGCGCGGAGCGCGTCCGGCGGCAAAAAAGGCGGTGAAGGCGGCGCTTGCCCTCTATGAACGCGGTCGCGAGACCGCTGCCGAAGTTGGCGAGATGGCGAGCGACCTGCTGGCCGAGGCGCAGGCCGAATTTGCCGCGGAGCGCGGGATGAAGGGCGCCGCAGCCGGGCCGGAAACGGCGGGCGGGGTGGTGGCCTTGCACGCGGCCGGAGCGGAACCGCGCAATGCCTGACCTGCCTGAGGCCCGGATCGCGCACGCGACGGCGAACCGGGTGCGGCTCAAGGTTCCAACCCGGCGTCATGATCACGCCTATTTCCAGAACGTCGCGGAGCGGCTCAGGACCTGCCGCGCCATCGAGCGCGTTGCGGTCAACCCGGCGACCGCCAGCATTCTGGTGCATTTCAGCGATCCTGCCAGGCTGTGGCGCGAGGCGATGAACGGCAACGATCTGTTTCGCATCGTCCCCGGGCCTCTTTCTGCCGGAGCGCGCAGTGAGCCGGACCCGCCGCTCCTCACGCAATTGCAGGACACGCTGGCGGCGACGGACGGCTCGCTGCGCCGGTGGACGGGCGGCAGCCTCGATCTGCGCACCACGGTCTTTGCCACCCTCTTTGTTGCCGGAGTGCAGCAATTCGCGCAAGGCAACGTCGCGGCTCCGGCAGCGACACTGTTATGGTACGCAGCGACCGTGATCGGGTTGCCCGGGGCCCCGCAGGCGGCGCGCGGCGCACGCGAAACGGTCTGAGCCGCGCGCATGTCCCCCGAGTTGTCCGGGGTGGTGGCGATCCATACCGCCGTCTCCGGACGTGCCCGTGTTGCGGTCGCCGGCCTTTATCGCAACCAGCCGCTCGGCCGGCTGATCGAAACCCGCCTTCTCGGCCGCAACATCCGCCGCGTCGCGGCCAATCCCCTGACCGGCAACGTTCTCGTTGTGCACGATCCGGAGACGCCGCTGGAGGCGATCCTCAACGCTCTGCGCGCCGTGCTGGCGGAGCGGAGCGGCGGCGCGGCGGCGCCGCAGCCCTCCGCCCCGCCGGCCTGGCACGCGCACGGGGCAAGGCGCGCGCTTGCCGCCTTTGCCAGCGCCGAGAGCGGGCTGTCCGCGGCCGAGGCGGCACGCCGGCAACGGGTTTATGGACCCAACATCGTCCCCGCGATCGCCGCCCGCTCGCCCGGCGAGATCCTCCTTGCGCAACTTGTCAGCCTGCCGATGGCGCTGCTCGCCGGCAGCGCGCTGCTGTCGGTGCTGACCGGCGGCCTTCTCGATGCCGGCGTGATCGCCTCGGTCATGGTTCTCAACGGCGCCATCGGCTTTTTTGCCGAGGCGCGCGCCGAACAGACGATCCGCAGCCTGTCCGGCACCGAAGCGGTGTTTGCGCGCGTCCTGCGCGACGGCGCCGAGCGGCTTGTCCCGGCCGCCGCCGTCGTGCCCGGCGACATCGTGGCGCTGCGCCCGGGCGATCTCGTCCCGGCCGATGCGCGCCTCATCGCCGCCGACCAGTTGACCGTCAATGAGGCGAGTCTGACCGGGGAAAGCCTGCCCGCGGCCAAGGCGTCCAATGCTCTGGCCCGCAGAGAGGCGCCTTTGGCGGACCGCCGCAACATGACCTTTCGCGGCACCGCGGTCAGCGGCGGCAGCGGGCGCGGCGTCGTTGTCGCGTGCGGCCGCGACACCGAGATCGGGCACGTGCTGGCACTGCTGGGTAGGGCGGGGGCGCCGCCGACCCCGCT
>JBOHMF010000576.1:0-2420 GCA_050730055.1 Allostellaceae bacterium | reverse complement strand
GCTCCGTTGCGATTAGGGCGGAGCCGAGCCGCGGCTGGATCGCGTTTTCGATCATGCTGCCGCGGATCATGCAGGGGATCGACACGACGATCGCCAATGTCGCGCTGCCCTACATCGGCGGAAACCTATCGGCGAGCCAGGACCAGACCGCCTGGGTATTGACCTCCTACATCGTCGCGGCGGCGATCATGATGCCGCTCTCAGGCTGGCTCGCCGGCCGCTTTGGCATCAAGTACATCTATCTGCTCTCGGTGATCGGGTTCACCTTTGCCTCGGCCTTGTGCGGCAGCGCGACCAGCCTCACCGAACTCGTCGTCTACCGCGCCCTGCAAGGGATCTGCGGGGCCGGCATGATCCCCCTGTCGCAGGCGGTGCTGTTGCAGACCTATCCGGTCGAAGAGCATGGCCACGCCATGGCGATCTTTGGCATGGGCACGATTGTCGGGCCGGTCACCGGCCCTGTGCTCGGCGGCTGGCTGACCCAGAACTACAGTTGGCGCTGGATCTTTTACATCAATCTGCCGGTCGGCATCATCGCCGCGATCGGCATCCTCCTGTTCATCCGCGACACCCGGCGCGCCCATCGCGAGGCCTTCGATTTCTTTGGCTTTATCGCCTTGAGCATCGCGGTCGGCGCCTTTCAGATCATGCTCGACCGCGGCGAGACCAAAGGCTGGTTCGGCTCGACCGAAATCTGGATCGAGGCGGGGATCGCGGCTGTCGCCTTTTATCTTTTCATCGTCCATTCGCTGACGATGACGGGCGCCTCCTTTTTCAATCGCGATTTGCTGAAGAGTCCGAATTATGTCGCCGGTGTCGTCGTGATGTTCTTTCTCGGCGGGATCATGAACGCGACCTTGGCGCTGGTCCCGACGATGCTGCAAAGCCTGATGAACTATCCTGTCCTGACCGCCGGCCTCGTCACCGCCCCGCGCTCCATCGGGTCGATGATCGCGATGTTTTTTGTCGCCCGAGTGATCAACCGCATCGACGGGCGCCTTCTGATCCTCTTTGGTCTGGCAATGACCGCAGCGGCGCAGTGGCAGATGAGCGGCTTCTCGCTCGGCATGGGGATGGAGCCGGTCATCGTCTCCGGTCTGACCCAGGGCTTTGGCATCGGCTGCATCTTTGTGCCGCTCAACACGCTGGCGCTCTCACACCTGCCGCGTCACATCCTGACGCAGGGGACGGCGCTGCGCAGTCTGGTGCGCAACGTCGGCGGCAGTATCGGCATCGCCGTCTTTGAGGCGCAGTTGGTGCAGAACACCCAGATCGTCCATTCGCGTCTGGTCCAGGGGTTGCGGCCCGACAACCCGCTGGCCCATCCTCCGTTCATGCCGGCGCCCTACAGCCTGAGTGCGCCCGGCGGGATTGCCGCGCTCAACGCCGAGGTGACGCGGCAGGCCGCGATGGTCGCCTATATCGACGACTTCAAGATGATGATGATCCTCGCGCTGTGCTCGATGGTCTTGCTGCTGCTGCTCCGGCGCCGGCGCCCCGTCGCCGCGGCGGCGGCGGCCGAGTGATCGGCCCGGCCGCAGGGATGCGCCCGATCCTGTCTGTTCCCCCCAAGGAGACCTTCCGATGGCCACACCGACGCTGCCGCTCAACGGGTTTCGCGTCCTCGATCTGACCGCTCATCGTGCCGGGCCGACGGCGGCACGCCAGCTTGCCGATTGGGGTGCCGATGTCGTCAAGATCGAGGCGCCGGGGCCGCAGGTCGATGCCACCGGCAGCCGCCGCGACGGTCCCGATTTTCAGAACCTGCACCGCAACAAGCGGGCGATGACGCTGAACCTGAAGAGCCGCGAGGGTCTCGACATCTTTTTCAAGCTGGCCAGGAACGCCGATGTCGTCCTCGAAAACTACCGCTCGGATGTCAAGCACCGGCTCGGCATCGATTACGAGGCGGTCAGAAAGATCAATCCGCGCATCGTCTATGGCAGCATCTCCGGCTTTGGCCAGGACGGTCCCTATGCCGGGCGGCCCGGGGTCGATCAGATCGCCCAGGGGATGGGCGGGCTGATGTCGATCACCGGGTTGCCGGGGCAGGGGCCGGTCCGGGTCGGCATCGCCATCAACGACACCTCGGCGGGTCTCCTCCTGGCCTATGGCGTGGTGCTGGCGCTCCTCGCCCGCGAGCGCACCGGGGAAGGGCAGTGGGTCCACACCTCGCTCCTCGAAGCGCAGATCTTCATGCTTGATTTTCAGGCGGCGCGCTATCTGATGGCGGGTGAGGTGCCGGGGCAGGAGGGCAATTTTCACCCGACCTCGCCCGGCACCGGGATGTTTGCCACCGCCGACGGCCACATCAACCTCGCCGCCTCGGGCGACAATCTGTGGCGCCGCTTTTGCGAGACCGCGGGGGCGCGCGATCTCGCCGACAATCCCGATTTTGCCACTGTGCCGCTGCGCGCCAA
>JBOHMF010000575.1:0-2421 GCA_050730055.1 Allostellaceae bacterium | reverse complement strand
CTTTTGCAAACTCAAGGCCTTCCGCCGGATTGCCACGCGCTACGACAAAACCGACAAAAGCTTTGCTGCCATGATCCATCTTGCCGGAGCGGCAATCGCTCTTCGATGAATGTCAACAGGCCCTAGTTAGGTACACCCGCCACATAGTTCTGAAAACCGATCAAGACTGGCCCGGAAGGCTTATCCCTCTGCGTCCGGCGATACCATCCGTAGCGGGCATGGCGGTCGCTCCCGCGCCCTTTCCATACAAGATCTTGATCGCACTGGAAGCAACGGAATAAGCCTCTGGCCCGGATACGAGCCAGCACCGGAATGTGGGCCGGCGCCCTGCCGGGGCTTGACGGGCAGCCCGCGCTTACCCGCATCCTTTGCGCGCGCATTCCGCGCAGCGAAAGGAAAACCGATGCCGTCCCAGGGTCCCCATGGCGCCGCCCCGCTCGCCTATATGCTGGCGGCCGTGCTCGTCGTTCTGGCCGCGCTCTCGGCGTGGAACGGGATCAGAAACGGTCCCGGCTATTATGTCCTGGCCGTGGTGCTCGTCGTGCTCGCCTTTGCGGCGCCGCGCGCGCTGATGGTCGCCAACCAGTGGGAAAAGGCGATCGTGCTGCGGTTTGGCCGGCTGCGCGCGATCCGCGGGCCGGGTCTCTTTCTGATCGTGCCGTTTGTCGAGACGGTCATGGCCTGGATCGACCAGCGCATCCAGACGACCGAGTGCAATGCCGAGCAGGCGCTGACCAGCGATACGGTGCCGGCCAATGTCGATGCCATCGTGTTCTGGCGGGTGCGCGATGCCGAGCGCGCCGCCCTCGGCATCGCCGATTATCGCGCGGCAATCGGCCGAGTGTCGCAGACCTCGCTGCGCGAGATGATCGGCGCCTCGCCCCTGTCGGCATTGCTCGCCGAGCGGCGCAAGGCGGATGAGGGACTGCGCATCGAAATTGCGCGCAAGATCATCGAATGGGGCATCGATGTGCTGTCGGTCGAGATCCGCGATGTGCGCATCCCGCCAGGGTTGCAGGACGCGATGAGCCGTCAGGCGCAGGCTGAGCGGGAAAAGGCGGCCCGCCTCATCCTCGGCGCCGCCGAGCAGGAGGTGGCACAGAAATTTCTCGACGCCGCCGAAATCTATGCCGCCAATCCGGCGGCGCTGCAATTGCGCGCGATGAACATCCTCTACGAGGTGACCAAGGAGCGCGGCACCACCGTCCTGATCCCGACCGCGATGGTTGACAGCCTGAACCCGGCGACGCTCTTCAGCCGCGCCCCGGCTCTCGCCGCGCGTCCGGTTTGAGCAGCCGGGGTCTGGCCGCTCCGGCCGCTCGCCGTCGGCGTCTGTTTGCGGAAAGCGGGCGCGGTCTTATCAGACCTCTTCGCCGCGATGCGCGGCCGCCTCGGCGGGCGACAGGATCGTGTTCCAGGCGTGGGTCGGGATGCCGCGCGCGGCGTCAGGGTCGCGGATGATGTTGAGCGGGTCGCGCCCCTCTGCAACGCGCCGTGCCTCTTCGCGCAGAAGCCGCCGCAGCATGACGATCCCGGTATCCGAGGTGCCGAGGTTTTCGAGCGCATGGACGGCGATTGCGCGCTGGCCTTCCTGCGCCTCCAGATCGTCGGGTTTGCGCTGGCGCTCCTCATAGCTGCGATCGAGGAGCGATCCCGGCCGGATCTCGTCGACCGTGTCGGTTCCGGGGCGCCAGCCGCGCTTTGGCTCGCCCCCATCGAGCGGCCAGGCGACAATGCTGAGACCCCGCACATGCTCGTTGTCGATCGGCACCGCCCAGGACAGTTCGCTCGCGCGCTCCTTGCGCTTTGGCGCCGTGCCGGGTTCGCGGATGCTGGGGATCAGAAAGGCATTGGGAACGATGCACTCGGCATAGCGGGAAAAGCGGTTGCCGTTTGGCAGGTCCTTGACCACCCGGTAGCGCACGCCGAGCGTGGTCCGCTCCCAGCCGATCTGCGGCCTGCCCTGCATCATCGCACCCTCAAACTGGTCGCCGCTGATCGTCTGGTGCAGCATGACGAGATGCCAGGGATCGACGATGTTCTCGTAATGCTGCAACCAGTTGCAGTCCCGCACATAACCGACCGCGTAATCGCCCCACAGGCGCATCCCGCGCAAAACGACATCATCGCGCCCGTCGGTGTCGATGATGTCATAGACCGGGAACAGCGGTTCGGTGCCGGGCGGACCCATATAGACAAAGACCAGACCGCCGTATTCCATCGCCCGGTAGGCCGGCTGCCAGACATCCATGCGTCGGCGGAACTCCTCGCTTTCGCACGGCATATCGAGGCAGCGGCCGTCGGTGCCGTAGAGCCAGCCGTGATAGCAGCAGCGCAGCCCCCGCTCTTCGACGTGGCCCCATTCGAGCGAGGTGCCGCGATGCGCGCAATGCGGTTGGAGTGCGCCGACCAGCCACGCGC
>JBOHMF010000574.1:0-2436 GCA_050730055.1 Allostellaceae bacterium | reverse complement strand
GCTCTGCACCGCTCGCTCGGCGGCGTCCGCTTTCGCGAGCGGCTCGCCGCGCTCGATCCGGCGGCGGCCCGGCGCCTGCCGGCCGGAGACACGGCACGTCTCGTGCGCGCCTTTGCGGTCGTGCGCGCTACCGGAATGCCGCTTGCCGCCTGGCAATCCCGGCCGCACCAACCCGCACCCTGGCGCTTTGCGGCCATCCACCTGCTGCCACCGCGCGATCTGCTCTATCAGGCGTGCGAGCGCCGATTTGCCGCGATGATCGCGGGTGGCGCGTTGGCGGAGGCGGCAGCGCTGCTCACCCGCCGCCTCGACCCCACCCTGCCGGTGATGAAGGCGATCGGTCTGCCCGAACTGTTTGCCCATCTGCGCGGCGAAGCGACGCTGGCCGCCGCGATCTCCGCCGGACAACAGGCGACGCGGCGCTATGCCAAGCGCCAGATCACCTGGCTGCGCCACCAGGCGAGCGCCGATCTCGTCCTGGCAGAACCGTTTTCGGCGGATGCGCTCGATCGCGCGCAGCGGCTGGTCACAGGCTTTCTGTTGACCGGATAGACCCGGCCGATTACGGTTCCCCTCGCCGCCACGGGCATAATCCCTTGGCGATATTCAGCATTTTCAGAGGGACCCGCCATGCCGGCCGAGCCGATCACCGGAGCAGAAATCGTCATCCGCGCCCTCATCGATCAGGGCGTCGAGGTCGTTTTCGGCTACCCCGGCGGCGCGGTCCTGCCGATCTACGATGCGCTGTTCAAGCAGAACCGGCTGCGCCACATCCTGGTGCGCCACGAGCAGGGGGCGGTGCACGCGGCCGAAGGCTATGCGCGCTCGACCGGGAAGGTCGGGGTGGTGCTGGTGACAAGCGGCCCGGGAGCGACCAACGCAGTGACCGGGCTGACCGATGCGCTGATGGATTCGATCCCGGTCGTCTGCCTGACCGGCCAGGTGCCGACCCACCTCATCGGCAACGACGCCTTTCAGGAGGCGGATACCACCGGCATCACCAGGCCCTGCACAAAGCACAACTACCTGGTCAAGGATGTCGGCGAACTGTCGCGCTTTCTGCACGAAGCCTTTTATGTCGCCCGAAGCGGGCGTCCGGGTCCGGTGGTTGTCGATCTGCCCAAGGACGTGCTGTTTGCCAGCACCCCCTATGCCGGGGCCGAGCCCGGGCAGCACAAGAGCTACCGACCGCAACTCGCGCCCGACCCGGCGCGCATCGCCGAGGCGGCGGCACTGATCGCCGCGGCAAAGCGGCCGCTCTTTTACGGCGGTGGCGGCCTCGTCAATTCCGGGCCGGAGGCGTGCGCCCTATTCACCCGGCTGGTGCGCGAGAGCGATGCGCCCGTCACCTTGACCCTGATGGGGCTCGGGGCATTTCCGGCGAGCGACCCGCATTTTCTCGGCATGGTCGGGATGCACGGCACCTACGAGGCCAATCTGGCGATGCACGACTGCGATCTGATGGTCGCAGTCGGGTCGCGCTTTGACGACCGCGTCACCGGGCGGCTCGACGCATTCTCGCCCGGCGCAAAAAAGATCCATATCGATATCGATGCCTCTTCGATCAACAAGAATGTCCACGTCGATGTGCCGATCCTCGGCGATGCCGGTCAGACCCTGGCAGCCTTGCTGGCGCAATTGTCCAAGGCGCACCGCGGCGACGGCGCGGCGCGTGCCAGGTGGTGGCGGCAGATCGAGGCGTGGCGGGCCCGCAACTGCCTCGCCTATGACAAGAGCCAACGCGATGTGATCAAGCCGCAATACGCGATCGAGCGGCTTTATGCGTTGACCCGCGGGCGCGACGTCTACGTCACCACCGAGGTCGGCCAGCACCAGATGTGGGCGGCGCAGTTCTTCAAGTTCGAGGAGCCGAACCACTGGATGACCTCGGGCGGTCTCGGCACGATGGGGTACGGTCTGCCGGCGGCGGTCGGCGTCCAGATCGCCCATCCAGAGGCGCTCGTCATCGATATCGCCGGCGAAGCCTCGATCCTGATGAACATCCAGGAACTCTCGACCGTCGCCCAGTATCACCTGCCGCTCAAGGTGTTCATCCTCAACAACCAGTACATGGGCATGGTACGGCAGTGGCAGGAACTGCTGCACGGCGGGCGCTATTCTGAGAGCTACACCGCGGCACTGCCGGATTTTGTCAAGCTCGCGGACGCCTTTGGCGCGCTCGGGCGGCGGGTCGAGAACGCGGGCGAACTCGACGCGGCGATCCACGAGATGCTGGAGACCCCGCGCGCGGTCATCCTCGACATCGCCGTCGATCCGGCCGAGAACTGTTTTCCGATGATCCCCTCGGGGGCGGCTCACAACGAGATGCTGCTGGGTCCCGGCGACAAGGCGGAAAAGCCCGTTTCCGAAGAGGGCATGGTCCTGGTCTGAGCCTGCGGCCAAAGCTGGCGGCAAAACCCGGCTGCGGTGCTATAA
>JBOHMF010000573.1:0-2453 GCA_050730055.1 Allostellaceae bacterium | reverse complement strand
GCATCGGGCAGGGCGGCGACCGCATGGGTGCGGCAGTTGACCCGCTCGGCCCAGGCGCCCGAGGGCAGGAGGCCGACCACCCGTGCGCCGGGCGCGGGGCCGCTGCCGTCCGCCGCCGCGCTCTCGACGACGCCGGCAAAATCCCACCCCGGCTGCCAGCCCGCTTCAGCCTGCTGGACGGCCCGCCGCGTCTCGCCGCGGTTCAACGAGATCGCGCTGACCCGCACCCGCACTTCGTCGCGGTCGGGATCGCGCAGCGGGACGGTCTTGATCGCGAGCCTTCCCGGCGCGGCCGGATCGACGACAACAGCGCGGATCTGCTGAGGCATGGGCGTTCTCCCGCCGGCCCGGACGGGCCGGAATGCGCGCCGCCAAACCGGCGCAACGGCGCTCGACGCCGCCGCCGAGCGCCCTCTCGGCGCAGGATGACGCATTTGCGCCCGTTACCATAGCCGTCCCGATCGTGCGCTTTCAACCCGCAGACCGTCCGCCGCCCGGGACGGCAGAGCGAGGGTCGCAAACACATGCAATCCTCCAATCTGATAAAAGGAGAGGCATTGCCGCGGGAGGAGCTCATGGAAAGGACGACCGAAGAGAAGCGTCTGCCGGTGGATCTCGCCAAAGAACCCCTGGTGCAGGCCGCCGCCGCCCTGCGCCCGGTGCTGCGCCGCCACCGCGCGGAGGTCGAGCGCGCGCAGCGCCTGCCGCCGGCCCTCGTCGCGGAATTGCGCACCGCCGGCTTCTACCGCATGGTGATCCCGCGCGCGCTCGGCGGCCTCGAAGCCGACCCGCTGACCTATCTGCGCGCCGTCGAGCTGTTGGCCGAGGGCGCCGGCTCGGTCGGCTGGAACCTCGCCAACAACGGCGTCGCCCAACTCATCACGCTCGGGCTGCCGGACGAGGGCGTCGCGGAGATCTATGAAAACGGGGCCGATACCGTCATCGCCGGCACCGCGGTGCAAGGGGGCGGTGAGGGAGTGCCGGTCGCCGGCGGCTATCGCGTCAGCGGGTGCTGGCAGTTTGGCAGCGGTTGTCAGGAAGCCGCCTGGATGCTGGGAAGCTTTCAGGTTCTCGACGATGACCGGCCGCGCCTCGGTCCTGACGGCCGGCCGCTCTACTGGCGCGGACTGTTCCCGCGCGCCGAGGCCGAGATCGTCGCGGGAAGCTGGGATGTGGCCGGGCTGCGTGGCACCGGCAGTTTTGACTGGACGGTCGCGGATGTCTTTTTGCCGGCGCGGCGGGTGATGGCCCATGCCGGCGCGCCGCTCGACAACCAGTGGCGGCGCTGGCCGGGGATCACTTATGCGCTGCCGACCGTGTGCTGGGTCGGGCCGCACCACAGCGCCGTGATCACCGGGATCGCGCGCGCCGGGATCGACGCGCTGATCGCGCTCGCCGGCGAGAAGACGCCGCGCGGGCGCACCGGGATGCTGTGCGACAACCCCCAGGTCCAGGATGCCGTCGGGCGGGCCGATGCGATCCTCAACGCCGGTCGCGCCTACCTCAGCGCAATGATCGCCGAGTTGTGGAGCACGCTCGCCGCCGGCCGGGAGACGACGCTGGAGCAGCGGGCCCGCTGCCGGCTGGCCGCGGTCCACGCCGCCGATTGCGCGCGCCAGGCGATGGATCTGGTGTACCGGATGGGTGGCAGCACCTCGTTCCGGCGCGAGAGCCGTCTCGCCGAATGCTGGCGGGATCTCCACGTCGTCGGCCAGACGGTCACGATCGCGCCCGAGTGGTATCCGATCGGCGGGCGGGTCTATCTCGGTCTGGAGCCGGGGCCGCGCCTGCGCTAGGCGGATTACGCGAGGGCCGTTTATGCCGCCATCAGCCCGGCGAGGCCGGGGTCGGATGGCGGTGGGGCGGGGAAGATCGCAGCGAGCGCCTTGTCCTGAAGGCGCAGGTGGCGTTCGAGGATCATTTCCAGGACCTGACGGTAATCGGTCGTTATCGCCAGATCGCGGTCCTGGTAGAGTTGCCCCGGCAGAAGGCCCGGCCAGTTTCCGTAGACCCGGCCGCCCCTGATCGCCCCGCCCATCACCCAGATCGCGTTGCCGTGGCCGTGATCGGTGCCGTGCGCATCGTTCTCGCGCAGGGTGCGGCCAAACTCGGAGATGACGACGACAACGGTGTTCTGCCGGTCGTCGCCAAGACCGCGAGCAAATGTGGCCAACCCCTCGCCAAGCGGACGCAGATGGTTGGCGAGCTGGCCCTGATGGTTGCCCTGGGCGACATGGGTGTCCCAGCCGCCGAGCGCGGCAAAGGCGAGACGAATGCGCGGATCGCCGCGCAACAGCGCGGCCAAGCGCTGAGCCGCGGCGGGAAAGGAGCGCGGCGGCGGCGCGCCGTTGTCGGCGATCGCCTCCTCGGTCTTGAGCGCGCCGACCAGTTCAGCATGCGCCGCCAGACCCTCGCGATAGGCGTGGGCGAGCGCGCCGGCGCCGCCATAGAGG
>JBOHMF010000572.1:0-2459 GCA_050730055.1 Allostellaceae bacterium | reverse complement strand
TGGCGGGGGCGGTGCTGAACGCCCTCAACACCCGGCTCGACGCCCGCCTGATCGCCTTTATCCTGCGCCACGGCGCGGCCAGGTTGCTGATTGCCGACCGCGAGTTCGCCCCCGTCGTCACGGCGGCGCTGGCTGAGCTCAGCAGCGAACTGCCGCTTGTCGAGATCGACGGCGGCACCGGCGGGCCGCCGCTCGCCGCCATCGAATACGAGGATTTTCTCGGTGAGGGCGATCCCGGCGCAGAGTGGCAGAGGCCGCAGGACGAGTGGCAGGCGATCGCGCTCAACTACACCTCGGGCACGACCGGCAATCCCAAAGGCGTCGTTTATCACCACCGCGGCGCTTTTCTGAACGCCCTCGGCAACGCGATCGCCTTTGGCCTCGACGGGAGCACGGTCTATCTGTGGACCCTGCCGATGTTTCACTGCAACGGCTGGACCTACACCTGGGCGGTGACGGCCGTGGCCGGCACCCATGTCTGTTTGCGCCGGGTCGAGCCGGCGGCGATCTTTGCCGCGATCGCCGCGCATCGCGTGACGCATCTGTGCGGCGCGCCGATCGTCTTGAACCTCCTGGTGCACGCACCCGAAAGCGTCAAACGCCGCTTTGACCACATCGTCGAAGCGGCGACCGGCGGGGCCGCGCCGCCCTCGGCGGTGATCGAGGCGATGGAGCGGATGGGGTTTCGCATCACCCATCTCTACGGGCTGACCGAAAGCTACGGGCCGACGACGGTGTGCGCCTGGCAGGAGGAATGGGCGGCGCTGCCGCTCGGTGCGCGCGCCACCCGCATGGCGCGCCAGGGCGTGCAGCACCTGATGCTCGACCGCCAGCGCGTTGTCGATCCCGCAACCCTCGCCGATGTCCCGGCCGACGGCGCGACGATCGGCGAGATCGTCCTGCGCAGCAATACCTTGATGAAGGGGTATCTGAAAAACCCGGCGGCGAGCGCGGAAGCCTTTGCCGGCGGCTGGTTTCATACCGGCGATCTCGCCGTTCTCCACCCCGACGGCTATATAGAAGTCAAGGACCGCGCCAAGGACATCATCATCTCCGGCGGCGAGAACATCTCCTCGCTTGAAGTCGAGGAGGCGCTCTACCGCCATCCGCGGATCATGGAAGCTGCCGTCGTCGCCCGCCCCGATCCTGTCTGGGGCGAGAGTCCGTGCGCCTTTATCACCCTGAAGCCCGATGCGGAGCCGGTCGCGGCGGAAGACATCATCCAATGGTGCCGCGATCATCTTGCCCATTACAAGGCACCAAAGAGCGTCATCTTTGGCCCGCTGCCCAAGACCTCGACCGGCAAGATCCAGAAATTCGCCCTGCGCGAACGCACAAAAGAGATCGCACCGTGATCCCGCTACCGCGTTTCGACCTCGATGGCGAGGTCGCGCTCGTCACCGGGGCGTCATCCGGGATCGGCCGGCACCTGGCGGAGTTGCTCGCCGCCGCCGGCGCCAAGGTGGCGCTCGCCGCGCGCCGGCAGGATCGCCTCGAAGAGCTTGCGCATGAGATCGAGGCCGCCGGCGGCCGCGCCCTGCCGATCGCCTGCGATGTCACAAAACGCGCCAGCATTGCCAACGCGATCGCCGCCGCCGAGGATGGGCTGGGGTCGCTGTCGATCCTTGTCAACAACGCCGGCGTCGTCGTCTCAAAGCCGCTGTTTGAGCACAGCGAAGAGGACTGGGATTTTGTCCTCGACACCAATCTGAAGGGCGCCTGGCTGATGGCGCGCGAATTCGCCCGCCATCTCATCGACCGGAAGCGCCCGGGCCGCATCATCAACATCTCCTCGGTGCTGGCCGCGCGCACGATCGGCCGGGTGCCGGCCTATTGCGCGGCCAAGGCCGGTCTCAACCATCTGACCCATGTGCTGGCGATGGAACTGGCGCGCTATCGCATCCTGGTCAACGCGATCGCTCCGGGCTATGTCGAGACCGACTTCAACCGAGCGTTCTTTCAGAGCGATGCCGGCAAGGCGCTGATCGGCCGCATTCCATTGAAGTGTCTCGGGCAGCCGCCCGACCTCGACGGCGCGATGCTGCTTCTGGCCTCGCCGGCCGGAGCCTACATCACCGGCGCCATCATCGCCGTCGATGGCGGCCACGCCGTCGCCGCGATCTGACTCCCCCTGCCCCGCCGCCCTCGCCCGTTTTCTGGCGCGCGCGAGCGGCGCGCGGGCGGTCGCCATTGGCGCGCTCGACCGGCTCAAGGGCGGCACGATCCGGCACAACTGGGGGGTTGGTGCGCGGTTTTCGGGCGGCGCGCTCGCCGGCGACCAGAGCCTCGTGCTGCGCTGCCCCGGCCCCGCCCGGTTTTGCGAGAGCCTCGCACCGGCTGCCGAATTCGCCGTGCTGAAGGCAGTCTTTGCGGCCGGTCTCACGGTTCCCGAGCCGCTGTTTGCCGGCGCCGATGAGACTGTGTGCGGCGGGCCGTTTCTCGTCATGCGGCGGGCCGCC
>JBOHMF010000571.1:0-2459 GCA_050730055.1 Allostellaceae bacterium | reverse complement strand
CCGCCGGCATCCTCAGAGACAAGATGTTTCACAACATGTTCCCGGAGGACTGGCAGGCGGTCATCGACGTGCACCTGACCGGCCACTTCAACATCAACCGCGCGGCGATCAACCTATTTCGCGAGCAGAATTACGGCCGCATCATCATGGTGTCCTCGACCTCGGGCCTTCTCGGCAATGTCGGTCAGGCGAACTACGGCGCGGCCAAGTTCGGCATCGTCGCGCTGGCGCGCATCGTCGCCATGGAGAACGCCAGCAAGGGGATCACGGTCAATGTCATCTGCCCCTCGGCCGACACCCGCATGACCCGCTCGGTGCCGACCCCAAAGGACCCGCAGCAGGCCGCGCTGCGCGAGGAGCGGCTGCGCCGCAGCCGGGCCGACGCGATCGCCCCCCTCTGCGTCTTTCTCGCCTCCGAGCAGGCCGGCACTGTCAACGGCCAGGTGTTTCACCAGCGCGCCGGTGAGCTTTCGCTCTACGGCCACATGCGGCCGGTGCGCATGGTCCACCGCCAGGGCGGATGGACGCCGGAGAGCCTTGCCGAGGTCGCGATCCCGGCGCTGGCGCCGCAATTCACCCCGCTCGACAGCCGCGGCATCCACCCCGGCCTGCCGATGGAATAAGCCGCCGCGCGCGTCGAGATAGGCAAGGGGGTTAGCCTATGGAGGAACCTGGCGTTATTGGAGTTTCCCTGGAGATCATGCACGGGACTCCCATGTTCGCGGGCACACGTGTTCCGGTCAAAGCCCTGTTTGATTACCTCATGGGCGGTGATGCACTGGCCGATTTTCTCGACGACTTCCCGACCGTCGGCCGGGATCAAGCCGCAAGAGTGCTCGAACTGGCCGAAGAGGGCTTGATCGATGCGGCTGTTGCTGGACGAGTCGCTGCCGAGAAGGCTTAACACCAAATCCTGATGAAACTAGCCTCTCGCAACCTGAAATCGTCATGCGCGGGCCCGGCCCACGGCTGTCCGGCATGGTTTTTGCCCACGGCAGGGCGGGCTGATGGGCATCGGTTGTGGCCGAGTGCAGCGGAGGAGCATCCTGAGGTCGCGCCGGGGCATGAGATTGGCACGGATCAGCCGGGCGAAGGTCAAAGGGCGGGTAACCGCGCGCGGCGCGGCTTGCGCGCGGCGGAGCAGGACAAAGGCGATCAGCGCCACGGCGACCCGGATGCGCCCCGCGTTCTCCGCGGTGCCGGGAAAGCGGGTGACCTTCAGGGTCTGTTTGATCCGGCGGAAGAACAGTTCGATCGCCCATCTTTGTTTGCAGAGCGCGGCCATCTCCGCGGCCGCGGCGGTCAGATCATTGCTCAGGATGCGAATGACGTTTCCGGTGTCGATCATCACCTGGATTTTGCAAACCGGCTGGGCAAACGGGTTCCTGCGGCGGTTGGCCTGCCGCGCCGGAAGATCACCCCCCCGATCGGACAGGAGATTGCCGCCCGTTGGCACGGCTCGGGTTTTGATCACAGGCCCCGGCGTGTTCTGTTTCAGGCGGGTGACGATCCGGCCGCCCTGGGCATCGAGCGCTGCCCACCAGCCATGGTCGTAATAGCCGAGATCAAACACTTGTCGCCCCCGCCACGATGGGCATGGCCGTGGCCGCGGTGATGTCGTTGACGGTCGCCGCACTGACCTGCGCATAGACCGGCTGGTCGGCGTCGGGATCAGAGATGATGGGCGCCTTGGCGCCGCACACGCCGAAAACCGCGCCCACCCGGCGCTGCGCGCGGTGCGGGCGAGCGGCGGCGATCAAATCGGTGATCCCATCGAGCCTGCGCCGCACGCTGCGCCGGACGCGCTGCATCAGCAACGCCAAGAGATCGGCACAGAACTCGCTCGGCCGGTGGGCATTGGCCTCGCTCAGGGTCGAGCGGCACACCTCCCGATCCCCAGGTGACAAGCTCTGCGCGGCATGGCTTCCCGCACGGTGACGATCGCGCGCCGGCGGGTTGCCCCCGAGAGCGGGCCATGCAGTAGCGCCGCCAAGTGCGTCTTGGCCGTTGCGTCTTGGCCGTTGCGTCTTGGCCGTGAAACCGCGCTGCCGGCGCGCGATCCCGTGCGCGGCGCTGAGCCGTGCCATCTCCTCCCACGGCAACCGCTTCAGCATCGCATGGAATACGCTATTCTGATGCGGCACGGCGTTGCTCCTGTCCGGAACGGTTGCTCACGTCCAGACACGAGTGGAATCAATGTCGTGCGCCTTGTCAGCCAGAACCACGCCGGACAGCCGTGGCACGAGGCCGGGCATCCACGCCCTTGCTGGAGCTGCCAGTGGCCACGTCGGGCGCATGGATGGTCGGGTCAAGCCCGGTCATGATGGTCCTGATTGTAATTGCTCAGGTGCCTGGGGTCAGGGCGCGGTTGCGGGCGTGAGGGGGAGCGCGTCGAGGGTGCGGCGGATGGCTTTGAGCGCTGGAATAGAGCCTCGTCGGGGGGTTTCGCGGACGGAGCG
>JBOHMF010000570.1:0-2467 GCA_050730055.1 Allostellaceae bacterium | reverse complement strand
CCCCCGAACTCCTCGGTAAAGACGGCGCCGCTGACGATCGTGTGGAGAAATGCGGTGTGCGCCGGGTCCATCGTGTTTTCCATGATCTGGAGCCAGTTGCACGGGTAGATGTATTTGCGGCCCGGGATCAGGCGATAACCCTTCTGGACGAAGGTGTCGTAGGTCGGAAACGGCGGCTGCCGGTCGGGCGGCCCGAGATAGGCAAAGACGATGCCGTTCCGCTCGTGAACCGGATAGGCGCCGTGAAACAGCCGGTCCTTCCACGTGCTCTCGGCCGGCTCGCCGGGAGTTTCAAGAATCGTCCCGTCTGTACCGTAGAGCCATCCATGGTAGCAGCAGCGGATGCCGTCGGCGCCGACCAGCCCGAACTCCAGCGAGGTTCCCCGGTGCGGACAGTGCAGCTCCAGCAGGCCCACTTCGCCGCGCCCGTTGCGAAACGCGACCAGATCCTCTCCCAGCATCCTGACCCGCTTTGGCAGGTCCTTCAACTCGTCGGAAAAGCAGACCGGTTGCCAGAAGCGGCGCAGGTATTCGCCGCCCGGCGTGTTCGGGCCGACATGGGTAAGCTCGGTATCCTCCTGCGGGATGTCGCGGTGCAGATAGGCACCAAACCGCGTCCTCAAGAACGGGGCTCTGGTAGCCATCAAAAGCCTCCTGTTGACGATCGCCTCGCACGGGCGGCTTTTCGCCGGGACCCGGCGGGACGATGTGCCCCCGCCGCGGCTTGGCACCGCCTCGCGTTCCGCCGAGGATACCGCGAAATTCAGGCGCAGCGCACGACAAAAGCCCTTGCTCAGGGCGCCGGCGCCGCGAATTACGGCCAGCCCCAGATCGGCAGCACGGCGCGCTTGCGGCAGCTGTTCACGATCAGCGCCATCCCGGTGCAGAAGGCGAAGAAGGCCGAGGCGACCAGAAACCACCCGCCGATGTTGCCCACGATGCCCCAGCCGTCGGCGCCGACGGAATTGACCAGATAGGGGATTCCGGCACAGGCATAGCCGATGGCCAGCGTCACCAGCACGGCGATCAGGCCCAGGTTCGTCTCCATCGCCGCAAAGGCCAGGACCAGGGCGATAAAGGCCAACGATTCGAGGACAAAGCCGAGCATGACCTGAGCGGGCGCATTGATGGCCAGCACATGGCTCGCCGACAGCAGAAAGATAAATCCGGCGGTCGTGTTGAACGCACCGAACGAGCAGAACGCGGTGGCCGCCAACGCCTGCGCCCGGCGGTAGGCAAACAGCCCGGCGATGAACTGGGCAATTCCGGCAAAGACGATCGGAACGGGAGCCGCTCCAACGATCGAGCCGGGCGGAAAGATGCCGCCGACCGCGGTCCCCACGATCCAGGTGCCGGTGGCAAACGCCCATAGCCCCATCGGAGTCGGATCGCCGACGGTCGCCATGGTCTGCTCTTCGAGCACGACGATCTCATCTGCAGGCAAGTGGGAGACAAGCGGCCCGGCTTTGGTCCAGGTCGCGTGTTCCTCGATGGGGGTGACATTAGCCATCGCTCGGTTCCTTCCCATGAGGGCTGTTGCAGGCTTCCCCCCAGGTGACGCAGGTGGACCACCATAAGCGCCGGGGGTCGTTGTCCTCCCAAGCCGCGCCTCCCTTGCGCGACCGCGCTTGAATGGCCGGCGATGCGACGCTGGGGGGTCGATTTTTTTTCGAGCGTGGCCAGGGCCCGCCCGCACCCCGCTCGCCTAGAACCGGGGTTTCCGGGGCTTCCTTGTCTTTGACTTGACTGTCTTGGAGAGCGATAGCGCTATTGGTCTCGTTCCCGAATTCCTCGGTCCTTTTGTGATCTTCCAAACAATTCTCAGAAACCTCTTCTTGTAATCGTAAAAAGACAAATCGTCAGAGGAGCGGTCGGAAAGCGCGTTTCCAAGCGTCTGTCAAGCGTCTGTTTGGCCGGTGTGCGGTATATTGGCCTTCTGGCCTGCGTCTTCGCCCTCCTTGGGCGTAATTGCTCAGGTGCCTGGGGTCAGGGCGCGGTTGCGGGCGTGAGGGGGAGCGCGTCGAGGGTGCGGCGGATGGCTTTGAGCGCTGGAATAGAGCCTCGTCGGGGGGTTTCGCGGACGGAGCGGATATCGGCATAGAGTTTGGCGGCCCTCCTGAGCTTGTCGAAGGGCGGCGCGGAAGCAGTTGGTCACTCCTGAGCTTGTCGAAGGGGCGGAAGATGACGCAGGGCCGCAGCGCCCGCCTGAGCTTGTCGAAGGGCGGACCCGTTATTGGTGGGCGGGAGAGTCCGGTTGGTGACAAAGACAAAGACGTTTTGCCGGTATTTTTTGATGACGGCGCGGAGCTTTTCGCCCTGGCGATGAGTGGGGGCGGCACGCCGCCGCGTATCGCGGCGGGTTTTGAGTTTGGCGGCATAGGTGCGCAGCGTGGCCTCGCTGAGGCGGTCTCGGCGGCGGCCGATGGCGCACGCCTGGCGCAGCCGCTTCTGAACCCCAGGCGCGAAG
>JBOHMF010000569.1:0-2467 GCA_050730055.1 Allostellaceae bacterium | reverse complement strand
ACCGTACATGTGCTGGCTGTGCTCGGCCACGCCAAACATCGTGCGCGCCAGCATCGCGTTGGTGGCGGGGGTGCGATAGGCCGACAGGATCTCCGCCCGGCTGTCGCCGACCGCGGCAAGGACAGCGGCGAGAAAATCGAGGACGCGGACATCCATCGCAATCGTCGCGCCGCAGTGGAAGTCGCGCAGAAATTCCGACAGTTCGTGCATCGCGCCGGGGATCGGCCCCGTGGCGTCGCGGTAGGGGCCGTTAAAGCTCTCGCCGGTATGCGGGTTGAAGAGGTGCAGCCGCGGCAATTTCGGGGCGGGAGCGGGAACGGCCCGCGCCGCCATCGGCCACGCCACCGCTGCTGCCGCGGTCAGGGACAACAATCGCCTTCGGTTCATCGCATCGCGCGCCGCGCCTCGGGGTTGTCAGGATGCCTGCCCCCCCATCGATTGCGCAAGCTTCAAAACTGCTTGAGCAACCGCTCGATGTAATCGTGCTCGATGCGCGGGCGCGCGGGCTGGCCGGCGCGGCGGCGCAGTTCGTCAAGGATCTCGCGCGCCTTGTCGATCGTGTCCTTGTCCGGGATCTTGACGTTGCCCTCGTCGTAGCTCCCGTAATTGTATAAGGGGCGGCCAAACGGGTCGCGCCCCTGCGCGCGGTTCATCGGCATCCCGGGGATCGCCTGCGGATACCCCGGCTGGCCGCCGAGACGGCTTTGCATCTGCCTGGCAAGTTGGCGCGCAGCCTGCTGGAGCTGGTCGAGCGCGTCGGTTTGCGGCGCCACCGCCGCCCCCGGGCGTCCCTGCTGCAAGGCGCCGACGGCGCTCTGCATCGCCCGCTCGGCCCGCCCGAACGGATCGGGAACCTGGCCCGTCTCGCCGCCAAGCCGGCGCATCATCGCTCCAAGCGCCTGCCGCAACGCCTCCTGCTCCTGGGCGGCTCCGTTCATCGCGCCGCCCGGCTGCCCGTTGTCACCGGGCTGCGGCATCATGCCGCGAGGGCCCTGCTGCGCCGCGCGAAAGCTGCGATCGAGCAGGTTTTTCTGCTGCTGCATCATCTGCTGCATGGCGCGCATGATCTGCTCCGCCTGCCGGGCGCTCTGTTGCGGGACCGCCTGCGTGCGCAGATTTTCGAGCATGTTCTGCAATTGCGCCAGGAGTTGGCGGGCCTCGTCGCGGGCGCCGCTGCGAGCCAGTTGGCGCGCCCGGTCAAGCATCCGTTCGAGTTCGCGCGCGGTCAAGCTCTGCGCATTCTCGGGCGGCGGCGCGGCCGCTCCGGGATGGCGCGCCAGATTGCGCGCCAGTTGCTGCAAATAGCGGTCGAGCGCCTGTTGCAATTGGTTCATCAGGCGCTGGATCTCGGCGTCCGGCGCATTGCGCGCCAAGGCGTCCTGCAACCGGCGTTCGAGCCGGCGCAATTGGCGCTCGGTCAGGGACAGACCGCCATCCTCGATGCGCAGCGCCGTATCCCACATCAGTTTCTCGACCTCGGCGAGCGCCTGCGGCCCCTTCTGGTGCCGCAACTCCTCCTGCGCCACCCGCAGACCGAGAAAGGCGAGCGTGTCGTTGCCGTAAAGGCGCCGTTCGCGGCGCAGGTCGCCGAGGATCTCGGCGACCGCGAGGCGGGACGAGGGGTCCTTCACCAGCTCCTTGCGCTCGGCGACGATCGCGCGGGCGACCGGGTTATGAAAGACGCGCTCCGGCAGGATCATGCGCACCGGCGCGCTCTCGCCCGGCTGACCCAGCGCGTCGGTGGCGACGAGGCGGATCTCGACCGGCAGACCGGCCCAGGGATGCGCCGTCAAATCCTCGTAGGCAGTGGCGCCGACCGCCTTGCGGTGCAGCCCGGGGAGCGGCAACCCGATCTTCAGCACCTCCGCCGGCCTGCCGCGAGCTTTGCCTCCTGAGGTTTTACCGCCGAGGCGGCGGATCATCGCGGTGACCGTCTCAACCCCGTAATCGTCGCTCGCCCGATAATCGAGGCGCAACGCGGCGTGCGGGGTCGCCGAGGGCGGGCGGGAAAAGGCGATCTTGGGCGGCAGATCGGAGATGATGGCGATCGGCCAGCGGCCGAGCGTCGTCCCCGCCTGGGTGACCATCAAGAGGCGGCCGCGCACCAGTTTGGCCGAGACCTCGAAATCGTCCTTGTCGATGGTCTTGAAGGCGCGGCTCGCGCCGTCGATCGCGAGCGCCGGCGCCGCCGATCCGCCATGCACCTGCGCCAGCAGGGTGCTGCCGGTCGGGACGGGAACCGGCAACGGGATGCCCGACCGCAGAAACCGCGGCGGCAGCCCGGTATATTGCGGCGGTGTCATCCAGATTGCGAGGCTCGGCGCCGCCGCCGGCACCGCGCTCGCGAGCCTCGGGGTCACCGCGCGTTGCAGGCGCGCGCGCCAGGCGCCGCCGGCATCGATCGCGCCGAGCAGCAGGAGGATTGCCAGCAGCGCGCGCAGCCCCCACGGGTCGCGCGCGGCCAACC
>JBOHMF010000568.1:0-2473 GCA_050730055.1 Allostellaceae bacterium | reverse complement strand
GTGCGGCACCCCGATCAGATAGGGATGCAGACAGATCGCCATGACCCGGCCGGACCGCGCGCCCTCGGCGTAGAGCGTGTCGAACTGGCGTTTGATCGCCGTGACAAACTGGTCGATCGTGCCGTTGCGCGTGTGGAGAAACGGGGAATCGTTGATCTCGTAGGAATAGGGGATCGAGACGATGCGCCGGCCGCCGCCGAGATCGATCCAGAACGGCTGATCGTCACTGACCCAGTCGGCGACATAAAGGCAACCCTCGGTGATCAGGTGATCGAGCGTGTTCCAGGTCTCGGCGAGACCGGAGCCGAGCCAGCCGACCGGCTTCCGCCCGGACAGCGCGGCGATCTTGGCCAGCGCGCGGGCGATCGACTGCTTTTCTTCGTCCGGCTCCATCTGATTGAGCCAGCGCGAATTGGTCTCGTTGTGGCCGAGGATCTCCCAGCCGAGTTCGACGGCGGCGCGGACGATCTGCGGGTGGTGGTCGCAGATGTCGCTGTTGAGCGTCGGGCTGGCGCGGATCTTGTGCTTCTCCAGCACTTCCATGATACGCCAGATGCCGACCCGGTTGCCGTAGTCGCGCTGCGCCCAGGCGCGCACCGTGGGCGCTGCCGGCGGGTGGAGCTCGTAGGGGCTGCCGGCGATGCCGCGGGAGAGCGGAAAGAACTCGATATTGGGGATGATCCACACTGCGAGCCGCGCCCCATTGGGCCATCTGAGCGTCGGCCGGTCGTTGATCGGCACATAGGGAAAGGGGCCGTAATCGCGCGGTTCCATCGGGGTCTCCCTCACGGCAGGATTGGCCCCGCCACTATAGACCGAAACCGCGGAGGACGGCATGGCGATGGATGAGGAGGCGCATCTCGAATGGCGCGGCTTTGACGAATTCCCGGCCGCGCGGCTCTACGAGATGCTGCGCTTTCGCCAGGCGATTTTTGTCGTCGAGCAGGCGTCGCCCTTTCCCGATCTCGACGGCCTTGACCGGCGCGCCCACCACCTGCTGCTGCATCTGAAGGGCGCGCTCGCCGGTTATGCCCGGCTGATCCCCGACCCGGCGGAGCGCCGCGTGGCGATCGGCCGGGTCGCGGTTGCGTTGCCCTGGCGCCGGCAGGGCTTTGGCCGGATGATCATGCGGGAGGCGCTCGCCCGCTGCCGCCGCGACTATCCCGAGTGCCCGATCGCGCTCAGCGCCCAAAGCCATCTCGTCCCGTTCTATCGCTCGTTCGGGTTTCGCGCGATCTCAACGCCGGTCCTGGATTATGGCATCGCCCATGTCGAGATGGCGTTGCGTCCGGCGGGTTAGCCGATTGCATCCCGCTTTGATGTATGGTCTCCGCCTCTGCGAATTTGGTAGTGCGATCACGATGCCCGGCCCGTTCGAACCGAACGCCTCGCTCGATTTTGTCACCCATGTCATCCAGTTGGCGCTAACGCCGGTTTTTCTGTTGTCCGGCATCGCGACCCTGCTCAATGTCTTCTCGACCCGGCTCGCCCGCATCTCCGACCGCGTCGATCAGGTCACAAAGGCGATCGAAACCGGAGACGCCAACCAGATCAGCCAACTCGCTAAGCTGCGCCGGCGCTCGCTCGCGCTCGATATTGCGGTCATTCTCGGCGCGATCGGCGCGGCCGCCACCTGCGCCTCGGTGCTGGTTCTCTTTGTCGGAGCCTTGAAGGATGCAGCCGTCGCCGCGCTGCTGCTCGCGACTTTTGGTCTCGCCGTCGTGTGCGCGCTCGGCGCGATCGGGGCCTTCACCGTGGAGATGCTGATGACCGGCAGCGGCGTGCGAGCCACGGCGGCGGCGGATCGGCACGCCGCAGCCGCGGCCGCGCCGGTTCAGGGCGGCGGCTCGTAGGATTTGCCGGGCGGGTAGGCTTCGTATTGCGGCAGAGCCGGGTCGAGATGGTCCCAGAGTTGCGCGCTTCTGACAAAGATGTGCGCCTCGGGCCGGAAGGCACTCGGGTCGTCGAGGGTGCCGGCACGCAAGCCAATGAGATCGGGCCGCGCCGACACTTGCAGATAGAGCGGCGAGCCGCATTCGCCGCAGAACGCCCGCGTCACCGTGTTGCCGCTGTCGGCGGTCCTGGCATAGAGCTTTGGCGCGCCGCGCGTCACGCGAAACCCCGCCGCCGGCACGCGCAGCGCCGCGTTGTAGGCGCTGCCGCTCGAACGCTGGCAGTCGCGGCAGTGGCAGAGGAGCGAGAACACCGGCGCACCGGCGGATTCATAGCGCACCGCCCCGCACAGGCAGCCGCCGGTCATCATTGCCACTTTCGCACCTCCATTTTGCATTCCATCAGCTTTACAAAAGCGTCATGGCCGGTAGGCCTTTAGCCCGCGGTGGGCCTTTAGAGGCGGTTTCCATAACTATCTCAGGTTGATCCGTCGTAACTGCTCGGCCTGCTGTGCCAATGCCCATGTCTGTCGCTCAGGCATGGAGAACGGGATTTGGACGGTAGGATCTTGGACCTGATC
>JBOHMF010000567.1:0-2478 GCA_050730055.1 Allostellaceae bacterium | reverse complement strand
CGCGGCCGGCCCGTGCCGCCAAAGAGTACGGCCCGGGCGTCACCGATACCTCGATCAAGATCGGCAACACCTGCTTTTACAGCGGTCCGGCCTCGTCCTACGGCACGATCGGCCGCGCGATGGCCGCCTATTACAAGATGATCAATGATCAGGGCGGGGTGAATGGCCGCAAGATCGACTTCATTTCCTATGACGACTCCTATTCGCCGCCCAAGACCGTCGAGATGACGCGCAAACTGGTCGAGGAAGACCATGTTCTCTGTATCGCCGGTGGGCTTGGGACGCCAACCAACACCGCGATCTGGCAATACATGAACCAGCACAAGGTGCCGCAGCTCTTTGTCGGAACCGGGGCCAGCAAGTGGGATGACCCGAAGGGCCATCCCTGGACCATCGGCTGGCAGCCCACCTACCGCAACGAAGGGCACATTTACGCCGCGTACATTCTGAAGCAGAATCCGAGCGCCAAGATCGGCGTGCTCTATCAGAACGACGATTTTGGCAAGGATTATCTGCACGGGGTCCAGGACGGCGTCGGCAACAAGGGTCCGGCGAAAATCGCCCTCGCGGCCAGTTATGAGACCACCGATCCCACCGTCGACTCGCAGATCCTCGCGATGAAGGCGGCGGGTTGCGACGCTTTTGTCAATATCTCGATCCCCAAATTCGCTGCCCAGGCGATCCGCAAGGCGGCGGAGATCAAGTGGACGCCGATCGACGTCCTGGGCAGCATCAGCCAGTCGGTCTCCGCTGTGTTGAAACCGGCCGGTCTTGAGGCTTCAAAGGGCATCGTCTCCGACTTCTACCTGAAGGATCCGACCGACCCGCAGTGGCAGGACGATCCGGGCAGAAAATGGTGGGTCGGCTTTATGGACAAATATTACCCCAGAGGCGACAAGGCCGACATTTTCAACGTCTACGGCCCTTCCAACGCGGCAACCGTTGTACAGGTGCTGAAGCAGTGCGGTGACGAGCTGACCCGCGCAAACGTGATGAAGCAGGCGGCAAACCTGCACCATCTCGCCCTGCCGATGCTGCTGCCGGGGATCACGATCAACACCAGCCCGACCGATTTTGCCCCGGTCAAGCAGGTCCGTATGGCCCGTTTCAGCGGCGAGCGCTGGGTGCTGTTTGGTCCCCTGCTGACCGGCGCCGCCACCCCCACCTGAGACGGCGGCCCGCATCGGTGCGGCTGATGCCGGCGGCATCGGCGCGGTCGTACTATACCGTCTCCTCAATCGCGCGTGCGGCCGCGGATCGGCTCGGCGTAATAATGCTGGAGCGCGGTCTTGATGACCACCGCGGTCGGCACCGCCAGCAAGAGGCCGACGATGCCAAACAGCATGGCGCCGACGACAAAGCCGATGATAATGACGACCGGGTGCACCCGCGCCGAATGCCCGAGCAGCAGCGGGCCGGCGAGGTTGTCGACCGACAGGCGCAGCGCGACGGCAAAGGTCATCAGAAAAACGGTGCCCCAAAAGCTCGTCTGCTGCACCGCGACGATGCCGACGATGGAGAGCGAGACGATCGGCCCGACAACCGGAACAAGTTCGAGCAGGCCAAAGGCGATGGCGAGCAGGATGGCGTGCGGCAAACGGAAGATCGCGCCAAAGCCGATCCATCCGACGCTCGTGGCATAGACGACGACGAGTAGAATCCCGACCAGATAGCGCCGCAACGCGGGGACCAGCGTAGGCAGCAGGACCTCGACCGAGTGGCGCCGCTCGGGCGGCAGCAGCCAGATGGTTCCCGCCGCCAACTGCGGTCCGGAAATCATGAAGTAGATCATCAGCACGATCAGCAGGGTCCCGCCAAAGATCACCGAGGCGACCATGCCGAGGATCTTGGTCAGCGCGCCGGTGCCGAGCATCCCCGCCATCACGGCGCCCATCTGCTTGATGATCTGATCCGGGGTATAGGTGTGGCCGGCGATCGCGAGGCCCTTCTTGCCGAGGATTTCGGTCAGAAAGTGGCGCAGGATCGCGGGTGCGCGCGCGGCGACGTGCATCAGATCGGGGCCGGCGCTGTGCGCGACCCAATAGCCGGCGGCGGCGGCGAGCGCGAGAAGGGCGAGATAGAGGAGGGTCGCCGCCACCCAGCGCGGGCTTCTGAGGAGCCGTTCCAGCCCCTTGATGGCCGGGTCCACGACAAAGGCGATCGCCACGGCAAAGACAAACGGCACCAGCGCGTAGCGGATCTCATAAAGGAGGATCGCGATGATGACAAAGACGGCGAACAGCGCCCAGCCGCTGACTTGCGAGCGGCGCGGCGTGGGGCCGCCGCCGTGTCCCTTTACGTCCGACCGGGGGTTGTCTTGCGGCGCAGTTCGTACGTCCTTCCCTTCCACGTCACCCGCCCGTCGAAATACAAGAGCGCGCTGCGGCAGGCGAGACAGGCGGCGACGAGGTAGCCCAGCCCAAACAGAAATCCATAAGCCGCCGGAAGGCGGAAATGACGTGCGGTGCCGGACTGCAC
>JBOHMF010000566.1:0-2478 GCA_050730055.1 Allostellaceae bacterium | reverse complement strand
ATCTAGGTCTCGGGCACGCCGATCCAGGTCGGATACCAGTCGGTCAGCCCCTGATGGGTGGTGATGTAGGGTCCGGCCGCCATGATGCGCGGTCCGTCAAAGAGACCGGCGCGGATCGCGTCGCGGATCGCGAGGCTGATCCGCCCCGCATCGCCCGGCGAGCACAGCGCCGTGAAACCGGCGGCGGCCATCTTCTGCGCGAAAAAGAGGCCGCGCAGGGCGCGGAATTCGAGCGGGCTGTAGAGGTCGATGTCCTCCTCGCTCTTGGCGTTGCCATAGGCGAGATGGGTGTGCACATCGATGAGGCCCGGCATCACAAACGAGCCGGAATAGTCGAGGAGCGCATCGTCCGCCGCGCGCCGCGGCGCGCCTTTGGCGGGGCCGGCATAGGCGATGACGCCCTCAGCATCAAAGACCAGCATCGCACCGGCGCGGGCCTCGTCCTCCTGCCCGGTGAACAGATGGCCGCATCGGACAAAGGTCTTCATCGTCCGTCCTCCCGACTTTCCGGCATAAGGTATAGTCTTGTCGGCTGCGCCGCGACAAGCCGGCCTTCATGCTATCCTGGGATCTCGACCTGTGGGCGGACAGGAGCAAAACATGAAGATCGCGCGCATCGAAAGCTTCATCCTCGGCACCGGCAGTTCCAAGGACCTGCTGCTGTGCCGGGTCGAGACCGCGGAGGGGTTTTACGGCTGGGGCGAATCCTATGTGACGCACGGCCGCGAGCGGGTGGCCGAGGAGGTTCTGGCGGCGCTCTCGCCGCATATCATCGGCCGCGAGGTCTTCAACATCCGCCACACCGGCCAGGTCGTGTTCAACGATTTTGCCATCCGGCGCGGCTCGATGGAGCTCCTGGCGGCGTGGAGCGCGGTCGAGATCGCCTCCTGGGACATCATCGGCAAGCGCGCCGGTCTGCCGCTCTACAACCTGTTGGGTGGCGCCTCGCGCGAGCGGGTGCGCGTCTATGCCAACGGCTGGTCGCGCGGGCGCACGATCGAGGAAGGGGTCGAGCGCGGGCTCGAGGTCAAGGCGATGGGCTTTACCGCGGCCAAGTTTGACCCGTTTCCGGGTCCCTGGCGCACCCATGTCGATCGCCGGGACGAGGATTTTGCGGTCCGCTATGTCGCGGCGATGCGCGAGGCTCTGGGTCCCGATTTTGAGATCCTGATCGAGGCGCACCGGCGCTTCTCACCCGAGCACGCGATCCGCATCGGCCGCCGTCTCGCCGAACTCGGCATAGAATGGTACGAGGAGCCGTGTCTTGCCGACAATATCGAGTTGTTGGCCGAGGTCCGGCAGCGGGTGCCGATCCCGATTGTCACCGGCGAGGCGCTTTATACAAAGGAGTCGTTCTTTCAGTGTCTCGCGCGCCGCGCCGCCGACATCCTGAACCCCGACATCTGTGCGATCGGCGGCATCACCGCGCTGCTCGACATCGCCGCGATGGCCCAACCGCAGGCGGTCGTGATGTCGCCGCACAATTACAACAGCACGCTTGTCGGCCTCGCGGCGACGGTGCACGTCTCGGCCGTCATCCCGAACTTCAAGATCACCGAATACTTTGTCAATTTCGAGAACGTCTGCAACGAGATCGCGACGGCGGCGCTGAAGCGCGACGGCGGCTGGATCGAATTGCCCGTGGCTCCCGGTCTCGGCATCGACATCGATGTCGCAAAGCTGCGCGCCCATCCGCACCACGAGGCGACGCATCGCGGCTTCCGCCATTACACCGAGGAATATCCGCGCAAGGATTACGAGCCGCGGCTGTAGCAAGTCCGTCCTATGTGTGTTACAGTATATATATGGAGTAACACATCGGGGGCGTGCGATGACGGAAGCAACCTTCACCTTCCGGGTCGATGACGAGCTGAAAGCGCGGTTCACCGAGGCGGCCAAGGCACATGACCGCACTGGCGCGCAGTTGCTGCGCGACTTCATGCGTGATTACGTGCGGCGCCGGGAAGAGGAGGCCGGTTACGACGCCTGGTTCCAGCGTCAGGTGGCGGCCGGGATCGCTTCGGCCGATGCCGGCCATCTGACCCCGGCCGAGGAGGTGGAGGCGGAGTTCACGGACCGCCGCGCAGCAACGCGGCGCAAGCTCGGCGATCGTGAATCGTGAAGCTGGCATGGACCCCGGAAGCCCTCGCCGACCGCCGCGCAATCTATGAATATATCGAAGCCGACAATCCGCGAGCCGCCCTCGCGCTGGACGAACTGATCTCGGAAAAGGCCGGTCTCTTGACGGCCCATCCCCGGATGGGCCGGCCCGGCCGGGTGAGGGGGACGTGCGAACTCCCGGTCCATCGCCGCTATGTGCTGATTTATGACATTGCCGGCGAGATTGTGCGCATTCTGCGGGTCTTGCACACGGCGCGGCAGTGGCCGCCGCAGGAGTGAGAGCAGCGGGAGGCGCTGCCCCGGCGGGGCGCGCCGGGACAGCTTTTCCGTCCTGCGAGGCTATGCGTGCTCAAGCAC
>JBOHMF010000565.1:0-2489 GCA_050730055.1 Allostellaceae bacterium | reverse complement strand
GCCGCGCAGGTTGATGTGCTTGTGCCCGATCGGCGCGAGGCGGCTCAGCACTGCGTCGGGATAGGCGTCTGACGCCCGGTCGATCATCGCCTGGAGCCGATGGGTGTTCCAGGCCATGACGATGTTGGCCAGCAAGCTCAGGGCGCCCGAGATGGTGCCAAGTTCTTCCATCGTGCGCCCGTGCTTGGCGGAGATCATGCCGTTATGGATGGCCCGTTGCAGGCTGTGCACCGCCTCGCCCTGGTTGAGCAGATCGCGGATTTCCGCGCGGAACACCGGGTTGCTGAGGAGATCGCAGAGATAGAGGGTGCGCAGCAACCGGCCCAAGGCATCCCCGGCCTTCCAGACGGGATCGCCGGCGGCGGCCGAGCCGAAGCGGTCGAGCGCGGCGGTCGCCGAGTCCCAGCCGTGCTTGACCGAGGCGCCGAGCCGCAGCATCCCCTCCCAGCCCCGGCCGATCGCCCGGCGGGATACGGTCTCGGCCACGATCGGCCGCAGGATCGGCGGAACTTCAAGCCCTCTGGGCAGGTAAAGCCGTCGTCTCCTCAGGCCGGCCAGCCACGGGCACAGGTCGAACCCGACGCTCTTGGCCAGCGCCATGGCGAAATGCGTGAAGCCGTGCGTGTCGACCGCGACGCGCTCGAGCCGCGCGACCTGCTGCTGGCGCAAGGCGCCCTCGATGGCGGGGCCGGGTTGCCGGCGGTTCAGGACGATCGGCTGATCGTAAAGGATACCCCACTGATCGAGCACGTGAGCGTAGGTCCCGACCGCATAAGTTCGCCGCCGCGGGTCGATCCGGGCCGACCAGAGATAGCGCGTCGCCTCCAGGCTCATCATGTCGGCCGAGGCGAACAGGCCGCGCCCCCACAGACTGGCGACGCGGTGCTCGCGCAGGAAGTGCAGCACGGGGCTGTAAGCCCAGACCCTCGAAATTGTTCACTACCGTTGTAAATCAAATAGTTGATGAGGATTCCTGGGTTCTTTGGCCACAGACTTCGCCATCAGTCCTTCCAGAAGTCGTTGAAGCGGTCGGCGGCGAGCTGGGTGTAAAGAGCGGTGTGCTGGATGTTACGGTGCCCGAGATAGTGCTGGATGGCTCGGGTGTCCTGGCCGTCGTTGGCGAGCTTGAAGCCGGTCGAATGGCGCAGCATGTGCGGGTGGATCGGCATGCCGAGCTTGGCCGCCGCTCCGGCGCGCGCGACCAGTTTGTGGAAGGTTGCGGCGGTCATCGGCGCGCCGCGCTCGGAGAGAAAGACATAGGCGGCTTCCGGAGTGTTGCGCAGCACCTCGCGCAGGGCACGCAGTTCCGGTCCGCGCAGGGGATGAGTGCTGGGCATCCCGTTCTTGCGGCGGCGCACATGCAGCAGCCCCTGCCGCAGATCCAGTTGCTCGCGGCGCAGGCTGACCAGTTCCGAGCCGCGCAGCCCGTGCCGGTAGGCGAGCAGGATCATCGTGGCGTCGCGCTGACCGTGGCGCCCGAGCCGCCGCGCCGCGGCGATCAGGCGGTCGATTTCCGTTGGGGTCAGATATTCCCGGCTGCGCCGCTCGGTGTTGGGACGCTTGGGCGGGGGTCTCATGGGTCCAGCTTTCCCGAAAAAGATGTTTGGCATGGACCGCGCCGCGGTCCTGCGGATCGGGCGGCGGCTTGCGCAGGAGCAGCATACTTTCCCGACAACGGGTATTATAGGGAAAGTCCTGACCTGCCATGCCTCGGATGAGACCGATTGGGAAACGACCGACAGACGCGGACAGGCGGCGCCAAACGGCTGACGATCTTCACCGCGGCCGAGCGGCTGGCTCTCTACAGCGTCCCCGACTTCGACGACTTCCAACGCGCTGAGTTCCTCGCCTTTATCGATGCAGAACTCGCCCTGGCAGAGCGACGGCGGGGATCGGGCGAGCGCCTGCATTGCTTGCTGCAACTTGGATACTTCAAGGCCAAACACGCCTTCTTCGATCTGACCACGGATACGGTTCCGGCCGAAGACATTGCCTTTCTGGCCGAGCGCTACTTTTCGGGTCTTCCGGCGGGCATGCTTGCCCTCCGGGTCCTGCGACGCCGCGAGCGCGACGCACAACGCGCCGAGATCGCCCGGCTCTTTGGTTTCCGGCTCTGGTCGCAGGCGGATCGCCCAGCCCTCGTCGCGGCCGCCACAGAACTGGCCAGGCGCGACATGACGCCAAGCTTTATCGGGCTCGAGCTGCTGGCGGTGCTGAGGGACCGCAAGATCGTGCGCCCCGGCTACACGACGCTGCAATCCGTGATCAGCGCCGCCTTGACGGTTGAGCGCAAACGCCTGAACCACCTGGTCGAGACGGCGCTCGACGCGCAAACAGTCAAGGCGCTGCGGGACCTGCTGGCACGAACAGAGGCGCTGCCGGAATTGGCCGCGCTGGCCGAACTCAAGAAGGACGCCCGCAACTTCCATTACAAGATGATGACGGCCGAGCGGCAGAAGCGCGGCACGCTGGCGCCGCTCCATCAGGCC
>JBOHMF010000564.1:0-2498 GCA_050730055.1 Allostellaceae bacterium | reverse complement strand
TGCCGCTCGCGCCAAGGGAATGCCGATCCGCCGGAATGCGCTTGTCCGCACGCAGAGAGTGCCGTAACCCGACACTCGCTCCAGCAAGCGGAGAAGGGCTTTGACGCGGAGAACTCCAGCGCCTCCCTGCACCTCCCGCACTCGCGCCGGTCTCGGTTCCGGAAGCGGTCTTGCCCGTATCCCTGGCGCTGCCGCTGGCGCCGAGGGTGTTGTCGCCCGCCCGGTTGCCGTAGGAGGCGCCCGTTCCGCTCAAACTCCCGGCGCCGGTCGGACCGTCATTGACGCCGAGGTTGGGGCCGCTGGAACCGGCGCTCTGGCTCGTCCCCTCGCCGCCCGCTCTCCGGCAGCGCGAGCGCCGCGTTCGTGGGTCATCCCAAGTCAATGTTGTAAAATTCGGCAATCTGCGCCAGCAGACGCCGATTTCTCTGTGCTGAGCGCGAATTTGCAAACTGAGTTCACGCTTGAAAAGAGAGAGATTCTGTATTTGATCGGAGGGGTTTTTTTTAACATGAATTACAACTGGAGATAGGGAAATCACCAATTTGTTGCGCGTCTTTTGTGCTTATTCGTGCTAAAATGCCGCCGAACGGCAGGGAATTGCGCGATGGTTGAAGAGCCTCGGCGCGATGATATCGCAGAGGTTCCGCAGGGAAGCCACCTCTTTTCTTGTCTTGACGGGCATACCTGCGGCAACCCGGTACGCCTCGTCATCGGCGGCGCACCACCGCTCGTGGGTACCTCGATGAGCGCGATGCGGCAGGATTTTCTCGCGCGTTTTGACTGGATCCGGCGCGCCCTGATGTTTGAGCCGCGCGGCCACGACCTGATGTCGGGCGCGATCCTCTACCCGCCGACCCGTGCCGATTGCGACGCGGCGCTGCTGTTTATCGAGGTGACCGGCTGTCTGCCGATGTGCGGTCACGGCACGATCGGGGCGGTGACGATGGCGCTGGAACGGGGGCTGGTGGCGCCGGCGCGGGAAGGGCGGATTGTGCTCGACACCCCGGCCGGCGTCGTCGAAGCCGACTTTCGGCGCGCCGGGCCTTACGTCGAGGAGGTGCGCCTGCGCAATGTCGCCAGCTATCTCGCCGCGGAGGGGGTGGCGGTCGGGCTTGAAGGGCTGGGGGAACTCGCCGTCGATATCGCCTATGGCGGCAATTTTTATGCGATCGTCGATCCGCAGCGGGGTTTTCCCGGTCTTGACGGGGTCTCGCTCGACTGGCTCCTGCGCTGGAGTCCGGTTCTGCGCCGCTCGCTCAACGAGCGTCTCACCATCGCTCATCCCCTTGATCCGACCATCGCCGGGATCAGCCATGTGTTATGGGCCGGCGCGCCCCGGCACAAAGACGCGCACGCGCGCAATGCGGTGTTTTACGGCGCGCGGGCGATCGACCGCTCGCCGTGCGGCACCGGTACCGCGGCGCGCATGGCCCAGCTTGTTGCCAGGGGGCGGCTCAAGCCCGGCGACACGTTTGTGCACGAGAGCCTCATCGGCACCCTGTTCTCGGGCCGGGTCGAGGGACGAGCGGCGGTCGGCTCCCATGACGCCATCATTCCGAGCGTCGCCGGCTGGGCCCGCGTCACCGGCCTCAACACGATCCTTGTCGAGACGCGCGATCCGCTCTGCGCCGGTTTTCAGGTCGTGTAGTTGTGCAGGGCGGAAAAGCCTTTAGCCCGCGGGCTTGACCCGCGGGGCAGCATATTCCGCCGACACCACTCAGCGATGGGCCGCGTTGAACTGCGCAAGGGCGGCGGGGCCGGGGCAAAGTTCCGTTTCGCCGAGCTGGTTGAGCGGCGTCGCGACCGTATCGAGATAATCGTGCAGATCGTTGGCTTCGGGTTCGACATAAAGGAGGCCGGTGACGACCTCGCCCAGCGCCTGACGCTGCTGCAGATGGGTCAAGGCCGACACCCGGTCGTGCGGATCGTAGTCGGCTGCCAGCTTGTGCAGCCGCAGCACCGAGCCGTCATGCTGGACGACGGTTTCGACCGTGCCCGGCGCATAATCGGCGGTGATCTCCTCGCGCCCCAGGATCACATCGAGCCGGTTGACCATCTCATTGTGGGCGCGCACGTAATCAAAGCTCTTGGTCGAACCGGGATGGTTGTTGAAGGCGACGCAGGGGCTGATCACATCGATAAAGGCCGCGCCCTTGTGCTCGATCGCCGCCTTGATCAGCGGCACGAGCTGCGCCTTGTCGCCGGAAAAACTGCGACCGACAAAGCTGGCGCCAAGCTGCAAGGCAAGACCAATGAGATCGATCGGCGCATCGGTGTTGATCTGGCCGCGCTTGGCTTTTGACCCCTTGTCGGCAGTGGCCGAGAACTGACCCTTGGTCAGACCGTAGACGCCGTTGTTCTCGACGATGTAGACCATGTTGACGCCGCGGCGCAGACAGTGGGCGAACTGGCCGAGACCAATCGAGGCCGAATCGCCGTCGCCGGAGATGCCGAGATAGACGAGGTCGCGGTTGGCGAGGTTGGCGCCGGTCAACACC
>JBOHMF010000563.1:0-2500 GCA_050730055.1 Allostellaceae bacterium | reverse complement strand
GCGAACTGGTCGGGGCCAGCCTCAACAACGCGGCGATCAGTCTTCTCGGCTTTCTCGCCGCCAATTATTTCGCGACCGGCGCGGCGCCGGCGCGCACCGGCAACGATCACGCGATCGTCGCGCCCTACGGCCTGTTTCATACCCAGGACAGCGAGATCGCCCTGGCGCCGAGCCAGGAAGAGTCCTATCAGCGCTTGATCGAGGCGCTCGCCTTGCCCGAACTGCGCGACGACCCGCGTTTTCTGACAAACGATCTGCGGGTTGCCAATCGGGCGGCGATCAATGCTGCGATCGCGGCGCGGCTCAAGACCGACACCGCGGCGCATTGGATCGACACGCTGAATGCGGCCGGCGTGCCGTGCGACCGGGTGATGACCCTCTCCGAGGTCTTTGCCGACCCGCAGGTGCGCGAGCAGCAGATGGCGGTGACGGTGGACCATCCCGGGCACGGAGCGGTGCGGATGCTCGGCTTTCCGCTCAAATTTGCCGAAGCGCCGTGCCGGGTGCACCGCCCGGCTCCCGATCTCGGCGCCGACAGCGACGCAGTGTTGCGGGAACTCGGCTATTCATCCGGGGAGATTGCGCAGTTGCGCGCGTCGGGGGCGGTCTAGATCCGCGTCGAAAGCCAGATCGCGAGGCGCGAGGCGGTCTTGATCGCCCCGGTCAGGGGATCGTAGAGCGGCGCCGCTTTGGCGCCCTCGGCAAGAGCGGTGTCGCGATGAGCGATTTCGTCGGCGCGGCAGGACAGGATGGTCTCGACCAACGCCGGCTCGGTCTCGGCGAGGCGCTCAGCCTGATCGCGGTAGTGCTCGTCGATGACCTCTTCGACCGCGACCGTGCAGGCCATCGCCGCGCGGGGCCCGAGAAGCGCGGTCGCCGCGCCGAGCGCAAAACCGGCCGCGGACCACAGCGGATGCAGCACGGTCGGACGCACCCGGCGGGTGCGCAGCAGATCCTCAAAAAGGGCGAGATGGTACTTTTCGCGCTCGCCCATCTCGCGGATCAGCGCGGCGGCGCGACCGCGGCCGAGGACCGCAAGCTGGCCCTCGTAGATGCGCGTCGCGCCAAATTCGCCGGCGTGGTCGACACGCACCATCCGTGCGACCTCCGCGGCGAGCGCGGGATCACCCGGCAGGCGGTGCGGCGGCCCCTCGCTCATGCCGGGCTGCGACGCGCCGGCCGGCGGCGCCCGATCGGCAACGACCACCAGAACGCGGCGAGACAAAGGCCCAACATGATAAGCGAGGCGAGAAGGTTCCAGCCGGCCAGCGACACGCCAAGCAGCGACCAGGCCGGCTGATCGCACCGCACCGGCTGCTGGTGCAAAAGCTGCGCCTCCAGAGCCGCGACCGTGTTGGCCGCACCGGGCGGCGCGGTGCAGGCGGAGGGGCCGGCAAACCAGTGCTGCTCAACTCCGACGTGATAAAAGGCGAGCGCACTGCTGACGGCGAACGCCAGCGCCAGCAGCCCCGCCGCCCACGGCAGGACCGGGCGGCGGCCGAAGAGTGCGGCGATCAGGGCGATCACGAGCGCCGCCTCCCACGGCCGGCGCTCGGCGAGGCACAGCTCGCACGGCATCAACCCACCCAGATATTGCGCCGCAAACACGGCGCCGAGCACGGCCGCGCTCGCCAGCAGAACAAAAAGCGGAAAACCTCGACTCATGCGGTGAGAGATAGCGCGATATTCCGAGTCCGCCAACCGGCGCTGCGGCACATCAGCCCGGCGCCAGATCGATCCCTTCATAGAGATCGCCGAGACCGAGGCGCAGCCCGATCGCGGCGAGAAACAGTTCGCCCTCGGCGCCGCGAACCAGATCGGCGATCCAGCGGGCGCCGTCGCGCCGCAGGATCTCGGCGTAAAGACTTTCCGAATCGATCAGCAGGATCTCGGCGACGCTGGCGATCTGGCGATAGGCCGGGACCTTGACGAGGCGGTCGTGCCGCTCGGTGCCGGGCGACAGGATCTCGACGATCAGGATCGGCTGTTCGATCATCTGGCGACCGCGCTGGTTTGGCTGACAGGTGACGGCGAGATCGGCAATAAAATAGGAATCGTTGCGGTCTGCGCGCAGCACGCCTGCTTCGGGTTGGACGTTGCAAGGCCGCCGGCTTGCCAGCGCGGCATCGATCCGGGCGATCAGCCGTGCCGCCAGGATGCGGTGCGCCTCAGCCGGCGGCGCCATCGCCACCGGAAAGCCGCCGATCAGCTCATAGCGCGTGTCGCTGCCGTCCTCCCAGCGCAGAAAGTCTTCGAGCGTCATGCCCTTCACCGCCGCTTCGCTTATCCGCGCCTCCCGGTATGGCTCTTGTGATATGGCCTCGTTCTCATCCCCCTTCTACTCGGCAGCGTCGAGGGCCGCGTCGGCGGTGTGAAAGCCGCCCGATTGCCGGCGCCACAACCGGCTGTAGGTGCCGCCCATGGCGAGCAATTGGGCATGGCTGCCTTCCTCGACGATGCGCCCGCGATCGAGCACTACGAGGCGGTCGAGGCGGGCGAT
>JBOHMF010000562.1:0-2509 GCA_050730055.1 Allostellaceae bacterium | reverse complement strand
CGACGGAAGGGCCGCCCCGCGGGGCGGCCCTTCTCATTTCCGGCGAGAGAAGGGCAGGGCGGAAAAGCTGTCTCTCGGTGAAGCCGGAGGCGGCGCATTCTGCCAATGCGACATGCCCCGGGAGAACGGCGGAATGCGCTCCGCTTTTCCGCCCTACGCCTTCCGGCAAGGCTTGGCCGCGCCTGCGGCAGGGCCTAAAACACCCGCGAAACGGCTTTGGGAGCGAGCGCCATGCCCGACACCGCGATGACCAATTCGCCGATCGTCTCCGCCTACCGCGCCGCGACCCCCGGTTCGGCTGCCGCGGCCGAGAAGGCGCAGGCGTTCTTCCCCAGCGGCATCACCCACGATTCGCGCTACATCGAACCCTACGGTCTCTACATCACGCGCGCCGAGGGGCCGCGCAAATGGGATGTCGATGGGCGCTGCTATGTCGATTATTTCGGCGGCCACGGCGCGCTCCTGCTCGGGCACGGAAACCCCAAGGTGGTCGCTGCGGTGCACCGGCAGATCGAGCGCGGCACCCACTTCGGCGCCTGCCACGAGACCGAGATCGCTTGGGCCGAATGGATCCTGCGGCTTGTTCCCTCGGCCGAGCGGGTGCGTTTCACCTCGTCCGGGACTGAGGCGACCCTGATGGCCCTGCGGCTCGCCCGCGCGTTTTCGGGACGGTCGAAAATCATCCGCTTCAAGCACCATTTTCACGGCTGGCACGATCACATGACCTCGGGCTTTGCCAGTCATTTTGACGGCACCCCGACAACCGGCGTCGTCTCCGGTGTCGCCGACAACGTGCTCCTCGCCGAGCAGAACGATGGCGCCGGACTGGAAAGGATTTTGGAAGAAAATGACGACATCGCCGCCGCGATCCTGGAGCCGACCGGCGCGCACGGCGCCCGGCTGCCGATCGACCCGCCGTTTCTCACCGCGCTGCGCGATCTGACGCGCCGGCACGGGGTTCTGTTGATCTTTGACGAGGTCGTCACCGGCTTTCGCGTATCGCCGGGCGGAGCGCAGGCGCATTACGGCGTCACCCCCGATCTGACGACGCTCGCCAAGATCATGGCCGGCGGGCTGCCGGGCGGCGCGGTGACGGGCCGCAAGGACATCCTCGACCTGCTCGACTTCCAGGTGACCAGGGCGAGCGCGCGCGAGAAGATCCATCATCCCGGCACCTTCAACGCCAACCCGCTGTCGGCCGCGGCCGGCGTCGCCGCGCTTGAGGTCGTCGGCACCACCGACGCCTGCGCCCGCGCCAACCAGTATGGCGAGGACCTGCGCCGCGGGATCAACGAGGTCTTTGAGGAGGAGCGGGTGCCGTGGGCGGCCTATGGCACCTTCTCGATGTTCCATCTTTTCACCAACCCCGAGCATCGGGCGATCACCTCGACCCGCTTTGACGCCCTTCAGGAGTCGGCCGAGACCCTCACCGGCAACAGTCAGGCGGCGACCGTGCACAAACTGCGCCTGGCGATGATGCTGGGCGGGATCGATCTCTCCGGCAGCCCGGGCGGATTGGCCTCGGCGACCCACGGCGAGAGCGAACTGGCGGACACGCTGACCGCGTTGCGCAGCACCATCCGCCTGCTGCGTCAGGAAGGCGAGATCTAAGCCGGTACTCGTAGGATGGGTTGAGCGGAGCGAAACCCATCCTTTTCGGGCTGGAAGGTGGGTTTCGCGTTGCTCAACCCACCCTACGGTTCCTGGCGGTCAATCGACGACGGCGATCGCCTCGATCTCGACCATCAGATCGGGGCCGGCGAGGCGGCCGATTTCAATGGTCGTGCTGGCCCCCAGCGCGGCGCCGAGAGTGCGCGTCCGCATATCGGTATGCTTGAAGAATTCCTCGATGTCGGTGACAAAGGTGGTGGTCTTGACGATGTCGGCGAGGCCGGCGCCGGCGGCCTTCAGACAGGCTTCGAGGTTTTTGCCGACCTGCTCGATCTGGGCCCGCATGTCGCCCTTTCCCACCGTGTTGCCGGCCCCGTCGCGCGCCACCTGGCCCGAGACAAAGATGACCCGGCCCGGTCCCGTGACGGTGACGACGTGCGAATAGAGCGTCTGCCCGCCGAGCGTGCGGACATTCATTCCCGGCGGCTGGATGCGGTTGCGGGTGACGGCCATCGCTGATTTCCTTCCCGTGTTGCCGCGCCACTCTGCCCCGCGCGGCGGCCCCGTGTCGAGCCGCGGGTCGAGCCGCGGCGGTATCGCCTTATGCTCGATCGGTTTCCGCGCTAGGCTCGCTCAGCGCGAGAAGCGGGGCGGCGATGGCGGAGGCGGCGGTCGCGGGCGGACGGCTTGGCCGGGTGTCGGGGCAGGGCCGGGTTCTGTTCGCCGCGCTGACCCAAAGCCTCGCCGCGGAGGGCGAGCGGCGGGTCCTCTGGCTGCCGGTGTTTTTTGGCACCGGCATCGGGCTTTATTTCGCCCTGACCTGGGAGCCGCCGCCGTGGCTCGGACCGGCGGCGACAGTTGGCGCCGCCGTCCTGGCCCTCCTGCTGCGCCGGCATCC
>JBOHMF010000561.1:0-2521 GCA_050730055.1 Allostellaceae bacterium | reverse complement strand
CTTCCATCGAGGCGTTGCTGGCGCCCGACATGATGTAGGGGATGTTGGCCTGGGCCGCGGCTTCGGCCAGCATGACCTCGCCATCGCGCCGGTAGAGGCCGACGCTGCCGGTCGGCGAGATGCCAAAGGGGCTGGCAAAGGTGCGGCCAAACACCGTCTGCGACTGGTCGCGCGCCGACACATCGACGAGATAGCGCGGCAGGAGCCGGTATTTGTGAAACGCCTCCTCGTTGCGGGCAAGACCGCGCTCGTCCTCGACCCCGCCCTCGATATAGTCAAAGATGACGCGCGGCAGGCGGCGCTTGGCGATCTGGTGCAGATCCTCGATGTTGACGGCGTCGTCGAACTTCATCGCGCGGGAGCTCCCGTTTTTCCGGCGTGCGGGTCTGGGGCGAGTGGTCTTTCCCCAGTTCTCGCGGCAGTCTATGCGGGACGGCGGGCGCCGTCGAAGCGTAAAGATCGCGCGGCGGGCATGCGAGGGTGCGCGAGAGGGATGGGACGCCGATGACCGGGCACGATCAGCAGCAGGACCAGCACAAGGCGGCCGGGGTCGATATCGCCGAGGCGCAAAGGGGGCTCGACCGCATCATCGCCGCGATCACCGGCACCTGGCCGGGGTCCGGGATCGGCGCGGTCAAACTGCCGATCGGCACTTTCGCCAATGTCATCGACATCGGCGGCGGGCAGGGGCTGGCACTCTGTACCGACGGGGTCGGGTCAAAGTCGATCATCGCGCAGATGCTCGGGAAATACGATACGATCGGCATCGACTGCGTGGCGATGAATGTCAACGATCTGATCTGCCTTGGCGCGCGGCCCCTGTCGATGGTCGATTACATCGCCGTGGAGCGCGCCGATGCGGCCATGCTCGGCGCCCTTGCCGAGGGTCTTGCGGAAGGGGCGCGGCAGGCCGGGATCTCGATCTCGGGCGGTGAGATCGCCCAGCTCAAGGACAGTGTGCGCGGTTTTGATCTTGTCGGCATGGCGGTCGGCACGGTGCCGCTCGACCGCATCCTCCTCGGCCGCGATCTCGTCGCCGGCGATGTCGTGATCGGTCTCGAAAGCAGCGGCATCCATGCCAACGGGATGACCTTGGCGCGCCACGTCCTGTTTGAGCGCGCGGGGCTCGCGGCCGATCGCGTCCTCCCCGAACTCGGCGTGCCGCTGGGCGAGGAATTGCTGCGCCCGACGCTGATCTATGTGCGCGAGATCCTCGATCTTCTCGGCGCTGTTCCCGGCGTCAAGGCGCTTGTCAACGTCACCGGCGACGGTTTTCTCAACCTGCCGCGCGTCGCCGCCCCGGTCGGTTTTGTGCTCGATAATCTGCCGCCCGAACCACCGATCTTCCGATTGATCGAGCGGATCGGCAGGATCGCGCGGGCGGAGATGTTCGAGGTCTACAACATGGGTGTCGGGTTCTGCGTGCTTCTCGCCGCGGCGTCGGCCGATGCCGTGCTGGCGCTCCTCGCCCGCCACGGCCGCAAGGCGCAGGTCATCGGCCATCTCGTCGCCGACGCGGAGAAGCGCGTCCGCCTGCCGCACGAGAGCCTGATCGGCCGCGGCAAGCGCTTTATCAAGGAATGAGCGAAACCCGGCCGGCGCGATTGCGAAAGCGCGCGCAATGTGGCTTGCTTACCGGCGCAAGACGCGCGGCGCCAACGGAGCCGCAGAAGGCGAAGGTGAGGCGATGACGAGCAACGGAGCAAACAGCCAAAAATCCTACATCTATCTCGGTCTGGCCGGCGAAACCGGAGCGGGACGGCCGGTGCACTCCGGCCTGTTCCGGCTGGCCGACGGCGGCGAGGACTGGGAGCCGATCCAGCGCGGCCTGCCCGAGATGCCGGCGGTGCGCGCGCTCGCGGTGCACCCGCAGCACCCCGAGATCCTTTATGCCGGGACGCAGCAGGGGCCCTATCGCAGCACCGACCGCGGCGAGCACTGGGAAAAGGTCGTGGTGCCCGATCACGGGCTTCCGGTATGGTCGATCCTCTTTCACCCGCACGACCCCGACGTGATCCTCGCCGGGTATGAGAACTGCGAGATCTACCGCAGCGATGATGCCGGAGAGCACTGGGCCCCGTTGCCGGTCAGCGTGCAGTTTCCCGCGATCACGACCGCGCCCGGCGCCAACCCGGCAAAGCGCGTGCTGATGCTCGACGCCAGCGCCAGTGAGCCCGACCTCCTCTATGGCGCGCTCGAAGTCGGCGGGATCATCCGCTCCACCGACGGCGGCGAGCACTGGGAGAACCTGAGCCACGGCCAGTACGTCAACGACGATACGGTCGATATGCACGGTGTCCTGGCCAGCCGCTGGCGCCCCGGCACAGTGTTTGCGATCAGCCGCGCCGGCATGTTTCACAGCACCGACGATGGCGACCACTGGCAGCATGTCGCGCTGGAGCCGCTCAATCCCAAGGGCCAGATCTATTGCCGCGAGATCCGCGAGGTGCCGGGGACACCGCGCAAGCTGTGGGTGGCGGCTGGCGCCGGTTTTCAGAGCGATGTCGGGGTGCTGTTGAAG
>JBOHMF010000560.1:0-2522 GCA_050730055.1 Allostellaceae bacterium | reverse complement strand
TCGCGACCCCGCCGGCATATTCGTAGCGCGCGGGCTGCTCGCGTTCCCAGACCAGGAATTCGTCGAGCGACATCAGGTGTTCGGCAGCGTTCGGCATGGAGAAAATATACTCCTTTCGTTCCTCCCTGTCCAAGCCGAGCTACGGCAGAGGGCTGAGCGGACCAGCGCGGGCGGCGAGGCGCTGGACCATCGCCGGCCGCGGAAAGGTGATTTCGCCCTGCTCAAAAGCGACCGTCGCGAGGCCGGCAAAGGCTTTGAGCAATTCGCCCGGCCGCAGCAGAAAGTCCGGGTTGTGCGGCGGGCCAAGCCGCTCATTGCCCTGCATAAAGGTCTCATAGATGAGGACGCCGCCCGGCGCCAGGGCCGCCCCGATCGCCGGCAGCAGCGGCCGGTGCAGGTAGCGGGTCACGACGATCCCATCATACCCTTTGCCGAGCGACCAGGAGGCGCCGCTTTCCAGATCGATCTGGCGGATCTCGACGCCGGACCCGGCGAAGGGCAGCAGCGCACCGATGTCGCGATCGACGGCAAGGACGGTAAAGCCCCGATCGCGCAGCAGCCGCGTGTGTCGCCCGCCGCCGGCGGCGAGATCGAGCACCCGCCCGCCCGGCCGGACGAGCGGCAGAAAGCGGACCACCCAGGGCGAGGCGGCAGCGACGCCGCCGGCCTCGCTCACCATCGGTTGCGCAATTCGCGCAGTGCCAGAAACACCGTCTTGTGGTCCGGGTGCTCGGGCAGTTCGGGAAACGCCGCGCGCAGCCGGCGGATCACCGAAGGGCGGTCGAGCCGAAAGAAGGTGTTGATCTCCTTTTCCAGACCGAGCGTGGTGACGAGCGCATGTCCCGGGTCCTGCGCCTGCATCCGCGGCAGCATCTCTTGCGCCTTCGCGTTGTCGGGTTCGCGGTCGAGGGTGAAGGCAAGGTTACGGGCGATATAGTCGTGCCCGGGATACACGAGCGTATCGTCGGGCAGGGCCGCGAGCTGGGCCGCAAAGGTGTTGTAGAGCTCCTGCGGATGTCCGCCATTGTGGCAGTTGCCGGCGCCGGCGTTGAACAGGGTGTCGCCGCAGAACAGGACCCGCCGGTCGCCGCGCGACAACAGGCAGATATGGCTCATCGTATGCCCTGGCGTGTCGAGGCATTCGAGTTCGACCGTTTTGCCGACTTTGACCACATCGCCCGCCTTGAGCCCGCGATCGATCCCGGCGATCTTGCTCCCGGCCTTGGCGTGCGCGAGGAGCTTTGCGCCGGTCGCCGCGATCATCGGCTCGTTGCCGCCGGTATGATCGCGATGTTCGTGGGTGTTGAGGATCTGGGTGATCGTCCACCCCCGGCTCTTGGCGGCGGCGAGGCATTTCTCGTGGTCGAGCGGGTCGACGGCGAGCGCTTCGCCGGTCTCGGCGCAGGCGATCAGATAGTTGAAATTGCGGCCGGCGTTCGCCGTCCAGATCTGTTCGACGATCATCGCGCGCTCCTCTCCTGGGTGATCGCGCAGAATGTAGAGCCGACGCGGGGGCTTGGCTATTGTCCCGCGTCGCCTCTCGCGCTTGCCGGGCGGCGGAGGCATACTGTCGCTCTAGTGAGGCGGAGGCGAAGCGCGTGCTGCACGGACGGCGTATCCTGTTGATCATTGCGGGCGGGATCGCCGCCTATAAGAGCCTCGATCTGATCCGCCGCCTGCGCGAGCGCGGCGCCGCGGTGCGATGCGTGATGACCGCGGCGGCAACGCACTTTGTCACTCCGCTGTCGGTCGCAGCGCTCAGCGAAGACAAGGTCTACACCGATCTGTGGTCGCTCCTCGACGAGAGCGAGATGGGCCACATCCGCCTCTCGCGCGAGGCCGACCTCGTTGTCGTCGCCCCGGCCACCGCCGATCTGATCGCGCGCTTTGCGGCGGGGATGGCCGACGATCTGGCGGCGACGGCGCTCATCGCCTCCGACAAGCGGGTGCTGCTGGCGCCGGCGATGAATGTGAGGATGTGGGCGCATCCGGCGACGCAGGCCAATGTGGCGCTGCTCAAAGAGCGCGGCGTCGCGTTTGTCGGACCGGGTTCGGGCGATCTCGCCTGCGGCGAGGTCGGAGCCGGCCGCATGGCCGAGCCTTTGGACATCCTCGCCGCGATCGAGCGGATGCTTGGTGCCGAGGCGCGGCTCGCCGGCTGCCGCGCGCTGGTGACAAGCGGGCCGACGCGCGAGCCGATCGATCCGGTCCGCTATCTCTCAAACCACTCCTCAGGCAAGCAGGGCCACGCGATCGCCGCGGCCTTGGCCGCGCTCGGCGCCGAGACCACGCTGGTCTCTGGGCCGACGCGGGAACCCGATCCGCCTGGCGTCACCGTCGTCCCGATCGAGACCGCGGCCGAGATGCTGGCCGCCTGCGAGGCCGCGCTCCCGGTCGATGTCGCAGTAATGGCCGCCGCGGTTGCCGATTGGCGGGCCGAGAGTGTCGCCCGGCACAAGCTCAAAAAAGACGGCGGCGCGCCGGTGCTGCGCCTCGCCGAGAACCCGGACATCCTCCAGACC
>JBOHMF010000559.1:0-2529 GCA_050730055.1 Allostellaceae bacterium | reverse complement strand
CGAGAGCGCCGAGCGCCCGCGCGATAATGGCGGCAAAGCTCTCCGCGTCGGCTCCCTCCAGCGCCTTCGCCGAGCCGCCGTGCCCGGGCAGGTCGAAGGCGATCGCGCGCCGGGTTTCGGCGAGCATAGGCTGGACAAACATCCAGGTCTCGAGATCGGCGCCAAACCCGTGCAGCAGCACGACCGGGAGCCCCTCACCGGTGCCCAGTTCGAGAACGCGCAGCCGGGTCGCGCCGGCCTCGATCATGCGCGGGGCCGGCCCCGTGCTGTCCGCCGCCGCCTCGGCCGCGGCCGCGGCCGGAGCAAAGCCGGCGACAAAGGCATTGATCGCAGCCTCGGATACTTCCGGCGCGGCAGTGACCGCAAGCAGCGCCCCAACCGGCAGGGTCACTCCTTCGGGCGCCACGATGCGCCGCAAGGTCCCGGCCTCGGGCATCTCGACGACATTGGTGATCTTTGGGGTCTCGATTTCGAGCACCTCGTCGCCGGCGGCGAAATGGTCTCCCTCCCGCTTGAGCCAGCCGACGACCTTGCCCTCGGTCATCGTCAGGCCCCATTTTGGCATCGTGAGCGCGGTGATCGCCTCGGCCATCACGGATACTCCCCCTGCGCCATTCCCGCGCCAGCGGGAACCCGGGGCAGCACCTCGACGCCTGCCCTGGGCCCTTACTTTTGCGGGGGCGGCGGCTCTCTATGACCGCCCGTACCCGTGGACCTCGCGGATCGCGGCGGCGATCCGCTCGGGGCTCGGGATGTAGAGTTTTTCCAACGACGGGGCGAACGGCACCGGGGTATGCGGCGCCATCACCCGCCGGACCGGCGCCTTCAGCGCGGCAAACGCCTTGTCGGCGACGAGCGCGGCGATGTCGCCGGCAAAACCGCAGCGCGGCGTCGCCTCATCGACGATGACGAGCCGGCCGGTGCGCTCGACGCTTTCCAGGATCGTGTCCTCGTCCAAGGGCGAGGTCGTGCGCGGGTCGATCAATTCGCATTCGATCCCCTCGGCCGCCAGGGTCTCCGCCGCCTCGCTTGCGTAATGGACCATGCGCGAGAGCGCCACGACCGTCACGTCGTCGCCGTCGCGCACGATGTTGGCCTCGCCAAAGGGGATCGCATAGGGTTCGTCCGGCACCTCGGCGCGCAAATCATACATCAGCTTGTGCTCGCAGAAGATCACCGGGTCGTCGTCGCGGATCGCCTGGATCAAGAGGCCCTTGGCGTCGTAGGCATTGGATGGCACCACGCATTTGAGACCGGGCACCGAAGTGAAGATGTGATAGAGGCTCTGCGAGTGCTGGGCGGCGGCGCTGCGCCCGGCACCGATCATTGTGCGGATGACGAGCGGGGTCTTCGCCTTGCCGCCAAACATGTAGCGGAACTTGGCGGCCTGATTGAGGATCTGGTCAAAGCAGACGCCGAGAAAATCGCAGAACATCAACTCCGCGACCGGCCGCAAGCCCGTCACCGCGGCCCCGGCCGCAGCCCCCATGATCGCCGACTCGCTGATCGGGGTATCGATGACGCGGCCCTCGCCAAATTCGCCAAAGAGACCCTTGGTGACGCCGAGAACACCGCCATAGGCGTCGCGCTGACCCTCGCTGCCGGCGCCGCCGGCGACATCCTCGCCGATGACAACGACACGCGGATCGCGGCGCATCTCCTGTTGGAGAGCCTCGTTGATCGCCTGACGGATCGATTTCTGCGGCATCGCAAGACCTTTCGCGACTGATTGAGATGCTGGAATTTGCAAGGCTGTAGCATCAGGCGTGCATCTGTCGGTCTTCTATCGTCTCAGCAAATATCTGCTTGAACGGACCGAGGTTTGCAGGATCCCAAGTCTGGCTAAATGGGCCGGGCGGATGGCCGCTTACTCGAACAAACGCTATGGTTCGATCAGAGGTGATATTTTTTGCGGCAATATCTATGATGCGATAAAATCTGTTATCGCTGAGATAAATTTCGTCTAAAGCTCCCTCCAAGCTCATTATTTTTCCACCCGATGTCCAAGCATGAAGCTCAACAAGGAATGAGCGTGGAACACGTTGACCAAACCTTGCATCGGCTTCTTCCGCTGCTAGCTCCAAGGCTCGCAAGAAGAGTTTACGGAAATCACGCTTTCTCATGGTTGCTGCTCTGCGTTTACAGGATGACAGGTGGTGTCATAGCGCCGTACACCATAGGAAGTTGTACTTCCGCAAAATATACTGAAATGCCGGCGCCGTTTGGCCCGGGGTCAATCATCGACCAGCCTTGCTTCACGACAGATTGAGGCAACGTGGTTTCTGTAATCATGCTCCCGGCATTCATTGGAGAGGCCGCAAAGGCCGCAGCACCCGATAGGCTCCGGGCAAAGTACTTCCCCGATCGGTTAGGATTCGAGCCATAATTTCCGGTCATTCGAAGATATGCCAGTTCGGTTGCATCGACTACCCGGTAAACGGCAATGCGCGGATCATTGCTCGGCGCCGCAGCAGGCGTACCCTCGCTCAATAAGAGACATACACATCCGTGAGCAGCGCGCTTTCGGGC
>JBOHMF010000558.1:0-2542 GCA_050730055.1 Allostellaceae bacterium | reverse complement strand
AGGGAATAGATCGGACGGGAGCGCTTTCAGGACTTGGGCGAGACCCGGGATGACGAGACGGCGCTCGAACTGAAAACGCGGCAGGCGCCAGCTTCCCTCGTATTCCAGGCCAAAGAGAGATCGCTCCCGCAGTCTCTGGCGTACTCGGCTCACGTCCACACGCAAGAGTTTGGCGGCCTCAGCCGCCGTCAGGCTTTCCTCGAGCAGCGCCATGTACTGCGCTTGGCTGCGTATGAGGGGATCGTTATCGGTGCCGACGACCACATCGTCCTTGAAGGCGCCGACGCTGCGCAAGGCGTCAAGCTCGGGAGTCGAAAGCTCCGCGGCGTTGTGGCGTCCGGAAGGCGGCGTGGTCGCTGTGGTTAGAGGGCGATTGCGCGCCAGCGCAAGCTTGGCCGCGGCATACCATTTGGCCAGCGAACGCTTCTCAGCCGCGCTGCCGCCTGGCAGATAATCCAGACTATTCGACGAGAGAGTCGCGGGATGCTCAGCCATATGCTTCTCTCCATAGCTCAACAAGAATTCCCGGTAATATATTACCAGGAGAACGCGGGAGAAGCATCAACCTGTACCCGATGGGCAAAGCCCTGTGCCAGGAATGTGTCGAGCTCACATTGGGTGTGCCGTAATTGTGCCGTGGTGAGCCTGGGAACGGGGCTGGCAAGCGCTGCAAGTGATTGATTAGTAAGCCCCTAGAACCACCGAGTTCTGGTTTGTAAACCGTTGGTCGGGAGTTCAAATCTCTCAGCCGGCATCGATTAAAGCTTTCTGTATTCAGCTGCGTAGACGTCCTTTTCTTCGCTGGCTGCGCAAAAGAACCGGATCACCGGGCTGCTTGCCGGCCGTGGCGGTGAGGCGCTCCCGTGCCGCGTCGGCGGTGCCGGCGTGATTCATCGATCTCTGCACGCGCGGCGTGTCCGGACGAGCTTTGCGATCCCGATGGTGCACAGCGGCAGGATGAAGATGGCGATGATTGCAACTGCCATCAGGCGATAGCCCTTCGCGATCAGCTCGACCAGGCCTACGGCGGCAGCCACGAACATGGCACCCATGACGATGGCGGTCGGTACGAGAATGCGCACTGCCACCGGAGTCGCCCTGCCGTGGTGTCGGTAGAGCGCCGCAAGGCGCGCGTTGAACGCATGCACGAATCCGACGCTGCTTTCCAGCAGCGCAAAAAACACCATCGCCTCGAATGTCAGATGGAACAAGGGTCGATGCAGCGCGCGGAGGATGAAATCCGAGGGCAGCTCCTGTGAGGCAATGCCGGGATAGAAGGCGAGAAGACAGGTGAAGAACAGCAATCCCGGCGCGATCGCCAGCGGGCCGCACAACGTTCCGGCGATCACCGCATCCCTTCGGCTGGTCAGATGCCGCAGCACGGGCAGGATGAGGACTGCGCCAATGACATTGTAGGAGGCGTAGGTGACTCCCCCGGCAAACCAGCCCGAGATCGGCGCGCCCAGTCTCAGGTGCGCGTCGATGAGGGCGCCGAATCGGCTGAACGTCAGCACGAAGAAGATGATGTACACCGCGTACAGGAACAGTGATACCAGCTTGAAGAGCCGCTCCACCGCTCCCTGCCCGCAGATGACGACGATGAGGATTCCTGCCGCCAGTGCCAACGTTCCCGCCACGGGGCGCCAGCCGAAAAGCGCCTGCCCGATCGCGCCGGACGCCGCGCCGAAGACGGCCAGGACGAGAATCAGGAATGCGAAATAGGCGATTTCGAAGGTGACCGCCCAGCGTCCGAGAAGCTGCCCGAAGAAGGCCCGGTAGTCGGAGCTTCGGGTCTCATACGCGAACACGAAGGTCAGGGTGCAAACGATGCTCCAGATGACCATCGCAAGCACCATCCCAAGGATCCCGCCCAGGGGTCCGGCCGGCAGAAAGAATTCGGCCAGCTCGCGCCCCGTTGCATACCCGCCGCCGATCACGACGGCCTTGAAGGCGAGGCCCGGCAGTAATACGCGATTGATGATCGAGGGTGGTCGCGTGCTCACTGCGGCAAGCGCCGTGCAGGCTCAATTGCCTGTGCGCGGAAGGCTGGCGCCGCCCACCTTGTACTCCGGCGGAGTGGTTCGTATCGACTCTCCCCGTATCAAGGTCCGCTCGAAGAAGTCAGCGGTGGCGTCGAAGTTGCGCACCCACGTCCGCCACATCAGGGAGTCGTGAGTTTCGTCGGGGAACACGATCAGCTCATAGGGGATGGCGTGCGCACGCAGCAGCGGAACCAGATCGACCGTCTGCTCGAAGGCAACGTCGCGGTCATCGTCGGACTGCATCAGCAGCACCGGCGATTTCCAGGTACCTATCGATGCGACCGGCGATGCCTGGTAGGCGATCTTCTTCGTTGCCGGCGAAGCGCCCGCCATATCCTCCGTCCAGTCGTGCACCCCGGCGTAGTCGACGCCCGCCGCGAAGATATCCGAATTGCGCGCCAGGCCCAGTGCCGTCAAATAGCCGCCGTAGGAGCCGCCCCACAATCCGATCCTGTGCGGATCGACGAACGGCAGCGCCTGCAGGTATCTCGCGCCCGCGA
>JBOHMF010000557.1:0-2543 GCA_050730055.1 Allostellaceae bacterium | reverse complement strand
AGGCCATGATTGCCGGTGAAGCCAATCCCGCCAAACTGGCCAGCCTTGCCGATCGGCGGGCAAAGGCGTCCCATGAGGAATTCCGCGAGGCGCTTCGCGGCCGCGTGACCAAGCACCATCGGTTCCTGCTGCGCCTTCATCTCAATCAGATCGACGCCCTCAATGCCGCTATGGCCACGGTTGATACACAAGTGGAGGCAAATCTTGGGCCCTTTCGCACCGCAGTCGAGCTGATGATGTCGATCCCCGGCATCAAGAACCTCGGCGCCAACGTTATCGTCTCCGAGATCGGAATCGACATGAGCCGGTTCCCTTCGCACGCCCATCTCATCTCTTGGGCTGGCATCTGTCCGCGCAACGACGAGAGTGCCGGCAAGCGTCGATCCAATCGCCTGCGCAAGGGTGCTCCCTGGCTCAAAACCACGTTGGTGCAGTGCGCCTGGGCGGCGGTCAAAAAGAAAGGCAGCTATTTGCAAGCCCAATTCTACCGCATCAAAGCGCGGCGCGGCCCCAAGAAGGCGATCATGGCCGTCGCGGCATCCATCCTTACCGCGATCTACCACATGCTCAAGGACGGGACGATGTACAAGGACCTTGGCTCCAATCACTTCGATCGCCGTTCCACCGACCAGCAAAAAAACCGCCTGATCAAACGCCTGGCCGACCTTGGCTACATCGCGGAGATCAAGCCGATCGCCGCCTAAACGTCTTTGTGTCGCCCCCGGGGAGTATGGGGCACCGGCCGAGCAAGTGAGTTTCTTACTAGTCTTACTGCATCACAAATTTCTCTGTCGCGATTGTCTTGTCATGGCTACTGAGCAGCATGGGCATCGCGGCAGAGTTCTGACCAGAGCGACGATCAGGCGGCGGCGCAGGGTTGCGATCGAGTTTGGGATGTGACGTTCGGGCCGCAGCGGCGGAGCCGCGGGGTCGATAACCTTCGGATAACGCAACCGCCGGGAAGAGCCTGGTGCAACGAGGTTCTGAGGGGGGAATCGTCTCCCGCTCGGAGATCAGAAAGCCGTAGGCCGCAATGCACAGCGTAGCGTGGTGGTGAAAGCCACGCCAGCCGCGCCCCTCGAAATGCCCGAGCCCGACCTCCTGCTTGAGTTCCTGATAATCGCGCTCGATGCGCCAGCGCAGCTTCGCGTGATCGACCAGACGGTCGAAGGCGATGTCGGCTGCGAGCGTCGAAAGCCAGTATTTGGTCGGCTCGACCTCGCCCTTCGGCCATTCAATCAGCAGCCATTCCGGCGCCCGGGGATCGGTGCGCTGATCATCGCGATGGGCGACGCGAACGCGCACGCGGGCAAAGCGCGAGACCAGCGGCTCGGCCGTGCCTTCACGCCATTCGATGGTGCGCCAGGCGCGCTTTGAAAGGCCCAGCGCCAGGTCCTTGACCGAGACCGGCTGGTGTCTGGCATCGCGGCGCAGCCGCGTCGTCGGCCGGCCACGGCCCGACCAGCGCTTCGGCGGCAGCGGCACCGTGCCCGGTGCCCATACTGTGGTCGTCGACAGAATGCCGGCCACATAGGTCAAGTCCAGCGCCGTGATGTCGGCACGAAACGCGCTGTTGTTGCCATAGCCGGCGTCGAGCAGAACCACCCCGCGCGGCAGCCCGGCGACACAAGCCCAGCGCAACTGCTCAAGGGCAATCTCTGGCTTGGTCGCAAACCCAATATGCTCCGGCACGCCCGCCTTGCGCCGCCGCGCGCAGTCGACCACCCACTCGTGCGGCAGATAAAGTCGATAAGCCACGGGCAGGCTGGCGTGGCGGCTGGCCAGCGAAAGCGATACCGCCACCTGGCAATTGTCCTGCTTGCCGAGCTGCCCACAATATTGCCGCGCCACCCCGACCGAGTGCCGACCCTGCTTGGGGAAGCCGGTATCGTCGATGATCCAGGCCTCGATCTGCCCGGTCCGCTCGAGCGCCGGCATAACCAGTTCGCGCACCTTGGCCAATACCCGCTCGTCCGACCAGCCGCCCTCGCCGACAAAATGCAACAATGACTGGTGCTGCGCCGCGGTTCGCGCCGGCCCCGTCACCGCCGCCATCGGCTCCACGCTCTTGCGCTCCACTGGCAACATCAGCCCGGTGCAATAATCGCGCAACGGACCGACCCGATCCTTGTGCCCGATCACGCTCCCAAGCCCCTCGACATAGGCCGCAAATCGCGATTCACTGCTGCTCACTGCGCCGAGACTCATCGGCAGCCTCCTCCGGCTGAAGCATGAATCCAAGCAAATAACTGATTCTCAATGACACCCGACCGCGACTTTCTGACTCAGTAAGACTAGGAGCCTGTCCATTTAGTCGTTTTGACCGATCTCGACGAGAATATGGTTCGCCGAAATTTGCCATACGGAGTCGGCCTTTCCGTCAGAGCCATGCAGGCAGGTGCAAATGAGAATTCCATTCTCCACGAGTCCGGAATTGGCGACTAAATGGACAGGCTCCTAGCCGGGCGAGCGAGCACCGCGTTCTTCATACCGGTTACCAATGCGATCGAACGACTGCACGAGGAGTTCAAGCGGCGGATCAA
>JBOHMF010000556.1:0-2557 GCA_050730055.1 Allostellaceae bacterium | reverse complement strand
CATAAAGGCGTGGTTGAGACCGCAGAGCTGGTTGCACTCGCCGTAGTAGGTGCCGGGGCGTATGACGTTGAACCAGCTTTCATTGACCCGCCCCGGCATCGCGTATTCCTGCACCCCGAAGGACGGGACAAACCAGCTGTGGATCACATCGGTGCTGGTGATCAGCACCCGTACATTTGTGCCGACCGGCACGACGAGCGGGTTGTTGGCGGTCAAGAGGCGCGGCTGCCCGGGCTTCAACGCGGAGTCGTGCACGATCTCGCTGTCAAACGCGATCTTTTGCGCAGGATAGGCGTAGCTCCAGTACCATTGATGACCGGTCACGTTGATGGTCATCGCGCCCGCTGGCACCCGGTCCATGTAGTACATCAGCTTGAAGGACGGGACGGCGATGATGATGAGGAGCACCACCGGGATGACCGTCCACAACACCTCGATCGGGGTGTTGTGCGAGGTGTGCGAGGGCTGCGGGTGGCGCTTGTGATTGAACCGGATGATGACATAGAGCAGGAGGACCATGACGAGCACGGCGATCAGGGTGGTGATCACCACCAGCTCGGTGTCGAATTGCAGGACGTGGGCTTTGACCGGGGTGGCCGCGGGCTGCATCGTGATTTCCCAGGGCCGCGGCCGGATCGAGAAGCCTTCGGCGGCAAGGGCCGCCGCGGCGTGGCCGATCAGACCGAGGGCGGCAAGGCCGCAGAGCGCAGCGGCTCTTCCGATCGCGAGCCGGGTGGGTCTCCTGGTCAACCGCAACATGCCTCTCGTGCCCCGCACTGGATCCTGATGAGGAGGGTCCCGCCCCGGAACAGCGTTTTGCCCATGGGCTTTCCGGAAGCGGCCAGGAGTCTCGCCGCCGTCCGGCGCGCAACCAGCGCGCACCGGCGCGAAGCGGCGATCTCGGGGCGACCCTACACCAAAGCGCGCGCCGCAAACAACCGGCTCCGGCCGAGGCTAAGTCCTTGCGGCAAGCCGCCGCATAACCCCGCGCCGAGGTTCCTGCCTTCCCCTGGCCCGGCCGGGGGACCATATTGCAACGATTCCTTCGCGGAGGCCGCCATGACCGATCTCGCCCATACCGACACCCTGTTTTTCGAGCACACCGGCATGGACCCGCGGCGCGTCGAGACGCTCGTCGCCGAGGCCCTCGCCGGCATGGATGATGGCGAACTCTATCTCGAATACAGCCAGTCCGAGGGTCTGGCGCTCGATGACGGGCGCATCAAGAGCGTCAGCTTTGACACCACCCAGGGGTTCGGCCTGCGCGCGGTCGCCGGGGAAGCGGCCGGCTACGCCCATGCCTCCGAACTGTCCGAGGCAGCGATCCGCCGCGCCGCGGCGAGCGTGCGCGCGGTGGCGAGCGGCTATTCGGGCACCCTCGCGCCGCCGCCCCTCGGCACCAACCGCACCCTCTACACCGAGGACAACCCGCTCGGCCTCATCGATCTGGCCGCCAAGACGCGGCTCCTCTCCGAGATCGACGCCTATGCCCGCGGCCGCGATCCGCGCGTGCGCCAGGTCATGGCCTCGCTTGCCGGCGTCTGGCAGGCGGTGCAGATCATCCGCGGCGACGGCCGCCGCGTCGCCGACATCCGGCCGCTGGTGCGGCTCAGCGTCGCCCTTGTCGTCGCTGACGGCGAACGGATGGAGACCGGTTCCGCGAGCGCCGGCGGCCGGGTCGCCTATGAGCGCTATCTCGACCCCGCCCAGTGGCGCGGACAGGTGGACGAGGCCCTGCGCCAGGCGCTGGTCAATCTCGGCTCGGTGCCGGCTCCGGCCGGCGAGATGACCGTCGTGCTTGGCCCCGGCTGGCCCGGGGTGATGCTGCACGAGGCGGTCGGGCACGGCCTCGAAGGCGATTTCAACCGGAAGAAGACCTCGGCCTTTTCCGGCCTGCTCGGCGAGCGGGTGGCGGCGCCGGGCGTTACCGTCGTCGATGACGGCACGCTCCCCGACCGGCGCGGCTCGCTCAGCATCGATGACGAGGGCACGCCGACAAGCTATACCGTGCTGATCGAGGACGGCATTCTGAAGGGCTACATGCAGGACCGCATGAACGCCCGCCTTCTCGGCATGGCGCCGACCGGGAACGGCCGCCGCCAGAGCTTTGCCCACGCGCCGATGCCGCGCATGACCAACACCTACATGCTGGCCGGCCGGCACGATCCGCAGGAGATCATCGGCTCGGTCAAGCGCGGCCTCTACGCCGTTCATTTTGGCGGCGGTCAGGTCGATATCACCTCGGGCAAGTTTGTCTTTTCGGCCGCCGAGGCGTATCGCATCGAGGACGGCCGAATCGGCCCTGCGGTCAAGGGCGCGACCCTGACCGGCAACGGCCCCGATGCGCTGACCAAGGTGGCGATGATCGGCACCGATCTCGCGCTCGACAACGGCATCGGCACCTGCGGCAAGGACGGGCAGAGCGTCCCGGTCGGCGTCGGCCAGCCGACCCTGCGGATCGACGGATTGACGGTCGGCGGCACCGCGGCGTGAGGGTGGCGGCGCGCCGCCACCCTCTTTACTTGTCACCCCGTGGGCCTTCAGCCCACGGACTTGA
>JBOHMF010000555.1:0-2572 GCA_050730055.1 Allostellaceae bacterium | reverse complement strand
TTTCTGGCCAATATGAGCCACGAGTTGCGCACACCATTGAATGCGGTGATCGGCTTCTCCGAGGTCATCGACAACCAGGTGTTCGGCCCACTGCGCAACGACAAGTACATCGAATATATCAAGGACATCCACAGCAGCAGCCTGCACCTCCTGTCGATCATCAATGATGTGCTCGACATGTCAAAGATCGAGGCGGGAAAGCTCGATCTGGCGCGCATCCCGCTGCGCCTGCAGAGTGTCGCCGCCATGGCCGCGCGGGTTCTGCGCGAGCGGGCGGCCAGCCGCAGGATCGCCATCCTGACCGAATTTGCCGCCGAGGATGTCGTGATCCGGGCCGATGAGCGCGCGATCAAGCAGGTGTTTCTCAATCTGCTCGGCAATGCGATCAAGTTTTCGCACGAGGGCGGCGCCATCCGCCTCCGGGTGGCGCAGGAGGAGCGCGAGAGCGCCATCGTCGAGATCGAGGATCACGGGATCGGCATGACCGTCGAGGAGCAGGAACGCGCGCTCGAACCGTTCAGTCAGGCGCAGGCGACGATGACCAAGATTTATGGCGGCACCGGTCTTGGTTTGCCGATCACCAAGGGCCTCGTCGAGGCACATGGCGGCCGCCTGACGATCACGAGCCGCCCCGGCCACGGCACCACCGTGCGCCTCGCGCTGCCGACCGAGGCGGCCTGGCTGCCCACCTCTCCTGCGCAACCCGCGGACGCGGCAGCCGAGTGAAGGGTTTGATCAGGCCACCTCTTCGGTCTCCTCCGCCTCCTCGGCTTGCCGGGTCAGCGGGCGGAACAGCACCAGCGCCGGCAGCAGGCAGAGGGTCGCGATCGCCAGGACGCGAAAGCAGTCGCCATAGGCGAGCAGCCCCGCAGCCGGGGAGGCTGATCCCCCGGCGAGATGGAGGGCAAACCGCGTGTTCAGCACCGCCGTCATCACCGTGACCCCGGTGGCGCTGCCGAGCTGCCGCGATACGTTGTATAGTCCCGCGGCGTCCGCGCGCAGCGGCCGGGCGAGGGTGGCAAAGGCACGCACCGATAACGGGGTGAACATCAGCCCGACGCCAAGCCCTTGCACCCCGCTCGCCGCGGCGAGCCAGACCGGTTCGGTATTGGCGCCGGCCTGCCCCATGGCGAACAGTGCCCCCGCCATGATGACGAGGCCGGCGGCGAGCAGGGCGCGATGATCAACCCTGTCGATCAGCCAGCCCATGCTCAGCATCATCGCCATCGTGGCGATCCCGCGCGGCGACAGGATGAGGCCGGCGAGCCAGGCGTCGGTGCCGAGGGGCCCCTCGCTGAGCGCCGGCAGGAATACCATGGTCGCGAACAAGATGGCGCCCACGATGAAAATGTAAACGAGCGCCGTGACAAAATTCAGGTCCTTGAAGGCGGCCAGTTCAAACAAGCTGGTCCGCCCCTTCAGCAGCCGCGCCGCCAAGCCGGCGGCGCTGGCGGCAAAAACTGCCGCCTCGCCGATCCGTTCGGGCGAACCGAACAGGGTGTGGCCGATGCTGCGTTCGAGAAAGAGTTGCAGACTGCCGATCCCGAGAACGAGCAGCAGCACGCCGAGGAGATCGCTCGCCTTTGCGTCGGGCGCTTCGGTCTTTGCCGGAAGCCAGCGCAACCCGCCCGCCGCGAGAGCGCCGAGCGGCAGGTTGATCAGAAAGATCCAGCGCCACGAGGCCAGATCGGTGATGACGCCGCCCAGGAGCGGCCCAAGCACCGGGCCGATCATTACCGTCGCCCCCCACCATGCCAGCATGCGCCCATGCTGGCTTTCGGGATGAATGTCGAGAAGGCTGGCCTGCGCCAGCGGCTGAAGGAGACCTCCGGCGGCGCCCTGCAACAGGCGCGCGAGGATCAGCAGGAGGGGGGAGGAAGCCGCCGCGCAGGCGAGCGAGGCCAGCACAAAAAAGGCCATCGCCCCGGCGAGCAGCGGGACCGTCCCAACGCGGCGGCGCAGCGCGCCGGTCAAGAGGGCGGTCACCGCAGCCGCGCACAGGTAGCTGGTGACGACCCAGGAACCGAGACCGAGACCGCCGCCAAAGCTGCGCTCCAGTTCCGGCAGGGCAACGTTGACGATGGTGGCGTCAAAGGCCTGCATCGCCGTCGCCAGCATCAGCGCGAGCGTTGCCAGTCGGTGACCCGAGCCCCCCCGCATGGTGATGCGCCGCCCTCCCTGCCGGGCCATGAGAATACCGGATGAGGCGCCGGAGACAGGACGGTTTTGCCGTCCCCCCGGTTCTTGTTTTAGTGGAAAAGAATATACCATTTCCACCAACCCGGCAATCGTGGAGTCACGTGCGGGTATGGCAGTTTCAATATGCAAATATATTTTGTGTTGGGGACGGGCGCCCGGCGCCGCGCGCGGGCGCAATCCCCGGCATTTACTATTTGTTAAACGCGACCGGGCAAGTTAGGCTGCCTCGCAAACGGGGCGCGGTCAGGCAAGCGATCGCGAGTGATGGAGGCCCTGGTGCAGCGCGTGACAATGCTGGCGACGCCGGATGGGGAGTGGGTGTTTGAAGGCAGCCCGGAATTTCACGCCGCCCTGGGCGATCCCGACCCCGATT
>JBOHMF010000554.1:0-2574 GCA_050730055.1 Allostellaceae bacterium | reverse complement strand
TCGCCAGCGGACCTTGCTGCCAGTAGGTCGCGGTGCCTTTGGCCAATGCCTTCTGCATGGCGGCCACCGCATTGACCTTCTCGCTGCCGGAATGGCCAGCAGAATCGGTCCCCGAGAGATCGACGACCAGGCTGTAATTATGGAGCGCACTCGCCAGATTGACCGGCGGGGACGGGGGCGCCGCGGGAGCGAGGGCGAGCATGGCGCCCTCGGTGCTGTTCCCCGGGAGAGCGGGGGCCATCACCGTCAACACCGCCATCGCCACGGAGCCATCGGCGTTGAAGGTCTTGGCGTCCATCTGAACCGGGAGAGACGCCCCACCCACGCTCATGACGAGCCCTTGGTCCGGCGCCACCGCGCCAGGCTTGAATACCTCGCCGAAGATGAGGGGCTGGATGGGGGTTGCGGTCGCACCCGTGTTTTGGAGATTGAGCCCGACGATGTCGCCCGGGGCGGCGGCCTGAGGAATCTGGGGAGCATCAATGAAGCCGTTCGATCCGGACATGAACTAACTCCAGGGCGTGGGGCCGCAATTGCGTCGAGTGGCCGCCTGTGCGTACAAAGAAAAGGTATCCACGCCATGAAGAAGCCCAAGAAACGACAGCGCAAAGCACCGTTCGCGGTCTGGGGTCACGCTAAGGTTGGCGGCTAGGAGTTGGGTAGGAGCGGCGGGAGGAATGGAAGGACGACGTGCCGGGGTTCTAGCCGCTTCGAGGTGACTGGTGAAGTCTTTTGATCAAGAAAATTTGAACGCCGCGCGGGAGTCACTTTCGAGTGAGAAGGATCGGTTCATCGGACGACCACACATCGAAAATGAGATGCATTCAGAGAAAGACGCTTCTCGCCAACTATTTAGACCGAACCGTGAAGGATCTCCGCAGACAGCCTTTCTTTCCGAGCTTCCAGGCCCGGTCGGCGCGGCAGAGCGGGGAGGAGATTCGATCACAGGGATCGTGCCCGGTGAGGCCGTGCAAGAGCGGCGTTGGATGCCGCGCTCTCCGGCGAGGTTGGCTGGGTTGTCAGGCTGCCACGGGCGCTAGGCTGACGAGGGGATTATCGCCTTAGGGGGCGATGGGTCCCAGCGCCGTGCAGCGAGCGCGCTGACCTGCCCGTACGCGCCTTGTCTCCCGGATTTCGTCCCCTGCCGCAGTGACCCCGCCCGACCATTTGCCCGGCCACGCACGAGGCGCTGATACAACCGACGGCTCGGAACGAGCATTTTGATGTTGTTTGCTGATTCCGCAATTCTGAAACTCGCTCGTCTCGGCATAAGCCACCGATAAGGCCGTGCAATCCCCGCATGGCAGTCTTGCTGTCTGCTTGCTGCTCCGGCCACCCGGTCGTTTCCGTGTAAACCACTGAGAGAGTGGCGAAATCACCAGAATGGTCGGCCATTCTTGCTGGTCCCGGCCCCTAACACCAGACGTCGCTTGCATCAATGGGGCATTCATCGCGACTATGATCACAGACGCCAACATCAACTGTCCGACGCGCGAGCGCGCAGCACGACCGGCCGCGAAATCCCGCGCATTCAAGATCGCGGCCCGAAAGCTGCCGGGCCGCTCCGGCGCCGCCCCGCTTGCGGATCTCGGTAGCAAACCGTGCGCCGCCGCGAGAGCCCGACCCGACCCCGCTGGCCACTATCCTCGCCGGAGGGTCGGATGCGACGGCTGCCGGCTTGCCTCGAGGCAAAGCGGGCCGGAATATCGCCGCGACGATAATCGTGTGGCCGGATCTTCTAGTGCATGTCCCTCGACCCTTTTGCGACGGCCGCAGCGGTGCCGCCTCTGGCTTTGCTGCCGCTGCCGATCCTCGGAGCCGCGATCGGCTTGCGGTGGCGCCGTACCGGGCTTTTAATTGCCGGGGCCGGTGGCTTGGTGCTGTTACTGCTTGCTATGCCAGCGGTCGGGCTCACGCTGCTCGTTTCGCTTGAGCAGGGACTCCCGCTGACACCGCCGCCGCGTGCCCCACCCCAGGCGATCGTCATTCTTGGCGGCGACGTCTCACACGGCAAAGGCTCCCACCCCTTCGGGGTCGGGCCGCTGACGCTCGAGCGTCTGGCAGCGGGCAGCGCCCTTTATCGGCGGACCCACCTACCCATACTCGTCTCGGGTGGCAAACCGTATCCAGGATCGGAACCATCCCTTGCCGGGAGAATGGCCACCGCTCTGACGCAGGATTTCCGGGTGCCCGTGAGCTGGGAGGAACAAGGCTCAGATAATACCTGGCAGAATGCGGCGCGATCAGCACCCATTCTGGCCCGACACGGCATCCGATCGATATACCTTGTCACCCATGCATGGCATATGCGACGCGCGATCTATTGCTTTCGCCGATTGGGGCTGACTGTCACCGCGGCACCGGTGCGGCGAGATCTCACCCATTTCGGCATTTCGGACTTTGCGCCGAGCATTTCGGGCTGGGAGGACTCATACTTCGCTTTTCATGAATGGATCGGACTTGCGTGGTATCGTCTCCATTACTGACAGCGGCGCCGTGAGCGGGCATTCGGTCCATGGCGGGCTCGCCGATTTGCCGGCGGGCGCGCTTGAACTTTTCGCCAACGCGGCTGAA
>JBOHMF010000553.1:0-2591 GCA_050730055.1 Allostellaceae bacterium | reverse complement strand
GCTGGCGTCCGCGCGAGAGCTTTGACAGCGGGTTGCGCAAGACGGTGCAGTGGTTTCTCGACAACCAGTGGTGGTGGGAGCCGATCCGCGCGCAGCGCTACGGCGGCGAGCGCCTCGGCCGCGGCAAGGAGATGGGCCGATGAAGCTTCCGACGCATGGCCGCTACGATTACGTGCCCATTGTCGAGCGGCCCCGGTACGACTGGCCGGGCGGGACCCGGCTTGCCGTCTTTCTGTGCAGCAACATCGAGCAGTTCGCCTTTCTCCAGGGAGAGGGCGCCGATGCCGGCGGCGCCGCCGCGCCGCCGTCGCACCGCAACTACGCCTGGCGCGATTACGGCAACCGGGTCGGATTGTGGCACTATCTCGATCTGCTCGACGAATTTGCCCTGCCCGGCGCGCACAACGTCAATTCCGCGGTGCTCGAAGCCTGCCCGCAGATTGTCGCGCGGCTCAATGCGCGCGGCGACGAGTATGTCGGCCACGGCCGCAGCAATGCCGAGCACCAGGACGGGCTGTGGGAAGAGGACGAAGCCGGCCTTATCGCCGAAGCGACCGCGGTGGTGGCGCGCCTCTCGGGACGGCGGCCGGATGGCTGGCTCGGTCCCGGTCTGGCCGAGAGCCGCCTCACCCCGGACCTCTTGAAGGAGGCGGGCTACCGCTATCTGATGGACTGGCCGCTCGACGACCAGCCGATCTGGATGCGGACGCGCGCCGGACCGATCCTGTCGGTGCCCTACCCGATCGAACTCAACGATTTTGGCGCGCTGCTCACCCGCCGGCACACCGCCCGCCAGTTCGCCCGGATGATCATCGATCAGTTTGACGAGATGCTCGAACAATCAAGAAAATATCCGCTCGTCTTCTCGATCGCGCTGCACCCCTTTATCATCGGCCAACCGTTTCGCCTGCGCGCCTTTCGCGATGCCGTGCGCCACATCCTCGCCCACCGCGAAGACTTGTGGATCACGACACCGGGCGAGATCGCGCGCTATTGCGAGAGCCTGCCTCCTGGCACGATCCCGGGGCACGATCCCGGGGTCGTGAGGGCGGTCTAGCCGCCGCCGATCAGCTCCGCCGCTTCGACCAGCCGCCGATAATGCTCCCATGCGGTTTCCGCCTGGCGCTGCAAGGCGTCGAGCCCCGTTTCCACCAGGGCAAGCTCCGCGATCGTCGTCCACCCCGGTTTGCGGATGATGCAGCCGAGCATCCCGCTCAGCGCCCCGAAACCGGCAAGAGAGCGATCAAGGCGGTCAATTTTCTCCTTCAGACGGTCGATATCGTGGGTCACCTCCGGCCTCCCTTGGGTTGTCCCTGCAAGATTAGGAAGAGAGGGCGGGACCCGTCTGTGAGCCGCTTCACAATCCCGCAGAAATGCTTCTCATGCCGCCGCGGGCCGCCGCGCCGGGCGGCTTGTCGCCGAGGCGCAAGAGCGGAACAAACAGAAAGATCAGCGCGGTCAGCCCGGCCGACAACAGGATCAGCGGATCGAGCCGGTTGGCGAAGGCGTGTTCATAGAGAAACGAGCCCAGCGTCTCCGACAGCGCGGAGGCAAGGTTCAGGATCGACATCAGCGCGGCAAAGGCAAAACCCTCTGCCCGCTTTGGGCAGTAATCGGCGGCAAGCGTCAGCGTCGCGACAAAAGTGATCATGGTGGCGATCCCGCTCGCAAAGTTGATCAACGCCGCGGAGAGCGGGTTCGCCAGCAGGACAAAGGCGGCAGTCGTCACCGTGCCCAAGAGGATGCTGAGATGGATCAGGCGCCGGGCGGTGATCCCTTTCAACAAATGACGATAGATCAGGGCGCCAGCGATCCAGCCGGCCGAATTGATCGCGCCGAGCTCGCCAATAAACGCCTGCGAGAACTTCAGATGATCGGTCATATAGTAATAAAGCGGGGTGCCAAATCCCGGATTGAGGTAGAACAGGAACAGAAACAGCGCGACGACCCACAGATCGCGCAAGGTGAAGGTGGCGAGGAGCGCGCGGAAGGTGCGTTTCAACTCGCCCAGATCGAGGCGGCTGCGCTCCTCGTCGATCAAAAGGAGAGTGCCGATGATGACCCCGATCGGGGCGACGGCGACGACCGCGGCGGCGGCGTGCAGCGCGCCGGCCGGCGGCAGGCGCTCGACCAGTTGGCCGGCGAGAAAGGCGCTGCCCATCCCGGCAATGTTGAACCACAGCCACTGCTGGTTGACAAAGGCGTCGCTGGTCCGCAGGCGCTGCCCGTTCTCGACCAGGACGGCGCCGCACAAGGTGCTGACAATCGCCATCGCATAGGCGGAGAGCAGCAGCACCGAGATCAGCGTGCCCGGCGCTCGGAGCCGCGTAATCCCGGCATAGGCCGCGATCGCCGCGAGACTGGCCAGCAGCAGATAGGCCTTGCGGCGATAGCCGAAGAGCGGCACAAAATCCGAGACGATCCCCCAGACCGGCTTGATGATCCAGGGAAGGGTGATGACCGACAGCGAGGCGGTCACCTGCAACGGCGTCCACCCCTCGGCTTCTTTCAGATAATAGGCGAGCGGCTGGGAGATCAGCCCGCCGACCTGCCCCAAACCCTCGACGACATAGACGACTGCAAAAAACCAC
>JBOHMF010000552.1:0-2611 GCA_050730055.1 Allostellaceae bacterium | reverse complement strand
GCGACATCATGGTGACATTCTGGAGGGCGAATTCCACGCGCAAGCTCCGCTCACTGGTCGCCGCACTGGCCTTGATAAGGCACAGCCGAAGGCGCGCCCCACCTCGGGGCCGGCGAGGGTGCGTTGGTTGGCAAGAAAGGCGTCAAATCGACATCATTCAGACCCGGTTTGGCGCCTGCCATCGCCATTCCGGACATCGCCATGCCCGCCGTCGCGCCGCTTTTTCTGAGCCCGGCCATGATCTCGCGCGGATCACAGCCGTAGCGCCGCGGTGCGCGGTGGTTATTTCTTGGCCGCTGCCCCGGTGGCCGGGCGGCGTGCGCCGGCGCGTCCGGTGCCGCGCCCGAGCCCGATCCGCTTGGCGAACTCGGAGCGTTGCTCGGCGTAATGCGGCGCCACCATCGGGTAATCCGGCGGCAGGCCCCATTTGGTACGGTATTCGTCCGGGGTCATGTTGTAGGTTGAGCGCAGGTGCCGCTTCAGCATCTTGAGCTTTTTGCCGTCTTCGAGACACACCAGATAATCGGCGGTGATCGATTTGCGGACCGGGACGGCCGGCTTCAGCGGTTCCGGTTGCGGTTCCGCGACATGCCCCTCCAGTGCCCTCAGAGAGCCATATACCGCGTTGATGACCTCAGCTAGCTGAGCCGTCGGCAACGGGTTGTTGCTGACGTAAGCCGCCACGACATCGGCGGTCATCCGCAGTAACTCTTCCTCTGCCATTTTCATTGGCGCCGTTTCAGCCATGTTTTGCCTCGATGAGTTCTGGAAGGTTCAGGCCGGCCAGCATAATCGCAGCACGAATTTCTTGTGTCAATCGAAACTTGTGAGAGAGCATAGTAATCGTCATTATCATGGCATTCAAGGACTTGGGTGCTGCCGGACCCAGCTCGCGACTCGCCACGAACGCGACAGTGGGCGGGCCGGCGAGTGCTTGCCACAGGCGGGCAGCCCAAAGCGCGCCGAACCGATCTGCAGCGGGGAGAGGCGGTGGCAGACACGCGATCGCTGGTGCCCTTATGGTATACCCAGGCGAGATATGGTAGAGTGCGTGGTCTGCCTGCATCGCTCCGCCGGCGCGCGGCGCGGGTGCTTCCTGGCAATGATTCTGGACCATCGGCGAGCCTTCCCTTGACCTTCCGAGATTTCTCCCGGCCCGGCGCTTCCCCCGCCAACGGCTTTTTCTCTCGTCCTCTGGCCGAAATCGATCCCGATCTCTCGGCGGCGATCGCCGGAGAACGCCGGCGCCAGCAGGGACAGGTCGAGCTGATCGCCAGCGAGAACATCGTCTCGCGCGCCGTGCTCGAAGCTCAGGGGTCGGTGCTGACCAACAAATACGCCGAGGGCTATCCCGGGCGGCGCTATTATGGCGGCTGCGAATTTGTCGATGTTGCCGAAAGGCTGGCGATCGAGCGGGCCTCTACGCTGTTCGGCTGCACCTTTGCCAATGTCCAGCCGCATTCCGGAGCACAGGCCAATGAGGCCGTTTTTCTCGCTTTTCTGGAGCCGGGCGATGCGATTCTCGGGATGTCGCTGGCGGCCGGCGGGCATCTCACTCATGGCGCCCGCCCGAGCCTGTCGGGCAAGTGGTTTCGCGCCCACGCCTATGGCGTGCGTCGCGACGACGGACGCATCGATCTCGACGAGGTGGCGGAACTCGCCAGGACGCACCGCCCAAAGCTGATCATCGCCGGCGGCAGCGCCTATTCGCGAATCATCGATTTTGCCGCCTTCCGCGCCATCGCCGATTCCGTCGGCGCCGCCTTGATGGTCGACATGGCGCATTTCGCCGGGCTTGTCGCCGGCGGCATCTACCCGAGCCCTCTGCCCCACGCCCATGTCGTCACGACAACCACCCATAAGACCCTGCGCGGCCCGCGCGGCGGCATGATCCTCGCCAATGATCCGGAGATCGGGAGGCGCATCAACGCGGCCGTCTTTCCCGGCTTGCAGGGCGGCCCTCTGATGCATGTCATCGCCGCCAAGGCGGTGGCCTTGCATGAGGCGCTTCAGCCGGAGTTCCGGCGCTACGCCGCCGCGGTCGTCGCCAACGCCCAAGCGCTCGCCGCGATCCTCGCCAAAGCCGGGCTCGCCATCGTCTCCGGCGGCACCGATTCGCACCTGTTTCTGGTCGATCTGCGCCCGCTTGGGCTGACCGGGCGCGCGGCCGAAGCGAGTCTCGAACGGGCCGGCATCACCTGCAACAAGAACGCCATCCCGTTTGACCCGGAAAAGCCGACGGTGACGTCCGGCATCCGGCTCGGCACCGCCGCGGTGACAGCCCGCGGTTTTGGCCTCGCCGAGAGCGAGATCCTCGGGCGGGCCATCATCGCGGTCTTGCGCGGCCTTGCCGGGCAGCCGGCAGAGTGCGCCGCGGCCGAAGCGCGCGTGCGGGAGGAGATCGGGGCTCTGTGCGCCCGCTTCCCGATCTATGACGAGGCGGTTTGAACCCGGCGGCGGTCGCGCCGGGCCCATGAACGCCGCCCCCGGCGGCGGGGCGGGCCATCAGGGAGGAGAGGATGCGCTGTCCGTTTTGCGGGGCTGACGACACTCAGGTCAAGGATTCGCGGCCGACCGATGACCGCGGAGCAATCCGGCGCCGGCGCTTGTG
>JBOHMF010000551.1:0-2666 GCA_050730055.1 Allostellaceae bacterium | reverse complement strand
GAGCCGGGCCATCTCCTTGCCGCCGAGGCGGCCGATAAGCCGCCCGACCCGCTCGCGCCGAACCGTCACCGGCTTGTCGGCCATCACCTGCGAGCGTGCGAAGAGCCCGCTCTCCGGAGTCGGCTCAATGGTGACGCGAAAATCCGCCTCCACCAACTCGGGGGTCATCTGGCAGACCACGATCGACGCATGGCTCTCCGGGATGGCATTTGATTGCACGATGACAGCCGGCCGTGGCTTCCCGTAATCTCCGGGCGCGGCGACGATCACCACGTCACCGCGTCTCATCCGTGTCGAACTTCGAAACCGCCTCAATCCACAGGAGTGCGTCGCGTTCGCTCTCGGGGTTCAGCTTGGCAACCTGCGCTGCGATCCGCGCGCGCACCGCTTTGGAGCGCGCATCGGGCACGACAAGGCGCAACTCGCGCAGATCCTGCCGCCGCCGCCGGTCCCGCATCATCTTCATCCGCTGCGCCGGCGCAGTCATTGGGATCTTCTCATCTGTCACGCGTGACAGTGTAACGCGTGACAGATGAGACAGCAATCTCAACTGATCCGGAGCTCCGCTACTCCGCCGCGTTTTTTCTGCCGTAGCGGCGCACGCGCAGATCGGCCTGCTCCTTGTGGCCCCAGAAGCGCTCGATCGCGCACAACCGGCTGCAATATTCGCCGATGAGGGCGCTCGCTTCGGGAGTTTTCACTTCCTGATAGGTGCAGGTCTTGAGAAACTTGCCGACCCACAACCCGCCGGTATAGCGGGCCGCGCCCTTGGTCGGCAGGGTGTGGTTGGTGCCGATCACCTTGTCGCCATAGGCGACATTGGTTTTGGGACCGAGAAAGAGAGCGCCGTAATTCCGCAGACGATCGAGCCAGCGGCGCGGTTCGCGCGTCAGCACCTCGACATGCTCGGCGGCGATGCAGTCGGCCTCCTTCGCCATCTCTTCATCGTCGGCGCACAGGATGATCTCGCCATAGTCGCGCCAGGAGATCCCGGCGACATCGGCGGTCGGCAGGACAGTCAACTGGCGCGCGACCTCGGCCGCCGTGTCGCGGGCGAGTTTGTCGCAGGTTGTCAAAAGGATCGCCGGCGACGAGGGTCCGTGCTCGGCCTGACCCAGGAGATCGGTCGCGCACATCTCGGCGTCGGCCGTCTCGTCGGCGATGACCAGGATTTCGGTCGGCCCGGCAAACAGGTCGATGCCGACCTGCCCAAAGAGTTGGCGCTTGGCTTCGGCGACATAGGCGTTGCCAGGGCCGACCAGCATATCGACCGGCTTCAAGGTCTCGGTGCCGAGCGCCATCGCCGCCACCGCCTGGACACCGCCGAGGACAAAAATCTCGTCGGCGCCGCCCAGATGCATCGCCGCGATCGTCTCGGGATGCGGACCGCCGCGGTTTGGCGGGGTGCAGGCGGTGATATGGGCGACGCCGGCGACCTTGGCGGTGACAATCGACATATGCGCCGAGGCGACCATCGGATAGCGCCCGCCCGGCACATAGCAGCCGACGGAGCCGACGGGAAGGTGGCGATGGCCGAGCACCACGCCGGGCAGCGTCTCGACCTCGACATCCTTCAAGGCGGCGCGCTGGATCTCGGCAAAGTTGCGGATCTGCGCCTGCGCAAACCTTATGTCGTCGAGGCTCTGCGCCGGGACCTTGGCGACAAGCGCGGCGATTTCCTCCGGCGACAGGCGAAAGCTTGGCGGCGACCAGCGGTCGAATTTTTCCGACAATTCGCGCACTGCCTGATCGCCGCGGGCGCGGACATTGGCGATGATCTCTTCGACCGCCTGCTTGACCTTGCTGTCTGCCGCTTCCTGCTGACCGGCGAGCGCCGCGTGTTTGATGTGCCGGGGCATCACGTCCTCCGCTGTCAACGCTGCAGCGGCGGCAGCATAATCGGCGGAGTGGCGAGCATCAAATCGCGCAGCGATCGGCGGCGCAGGCTTCAGCCAATCCAAGGGTCCGGCTCATTTCCGCGATCAGGCGCAAAAACCATGGGTTCAGCCGGCTCGGGTCGGGGCAGCGCATGACCCGCACGGCATCGTTGAACGCCGCGCAGGCGACCGCCGGCGACAGGGGCTCCAATCCGAGCCGGGCAAGCATCGCGTCCTGTCCATCGCCGGTGCCGGCCGCGCACAGGACGAGGCCGCGGCCGATACCGAGGCTCGTCGTCAGCGCCGCCGCGGCGGCGGCCAAGCGCGCCGCCAACAGCTTGCCGCGATAGGCGGGATGGACAATCCAGCGCCCGATCTCGGCCGCGGCGGGGCGGCAGGCCCCCGGCTCATCAAAGAGCGCGGCGAGGCCGGGGCGGGTGCGGATCTGTTCGGCGAGGCAAAGGGGGCCGTCCTCGGTCAGCGGATAAACCCGCACGCAGCCGGCGAGGATCGGCCCGTCATAGGCGAGGACATGATAGGCATGGAGGTCGATCGGATCGGCGTCGCGACAGCGCCCGTCTGCGCTCCGGAACGAGGGACGCCGGCCATTGTCGAACAGGACCGACCCGCGCAGGGCCCGGATGTCTTCAAGCCATGCAGGGGAACCCGCAGCCGCTTCCGGCGGGTGCAGATGCCAGGCGAGCGGGCGGGATCGTGCACCGGCCGATACTGCCGCGGCGCGCTCGGCGCAATCGGCAAGAAAACGCGCATAGGCGTCTAGAATGGCGC
>JBOHMF010000550.1:0-2667 GCA_050730055.1 Allostellaceae bacterium | reverse complement strand
CGCCAGGACTCGGCCGAGCCGCTCGGCAAACGGGCCGGGACCCTGCGCGGCGCCGTCGAGCTTGCCGCGCCCGGCGACCAGCCGCGCCATCAGCGCGCCAAAGCGTTCCTCGGGGGCGTGGCGGGCGACTGCGGCGAGCGCTTTGGCGAGCGCCGGCGCCGCGCCGTCGCGGGCGGCCATGACCAGGCCCTCGGCCGCTTCGCTCAGCGCCTCGCTGGCGCTGCGCTCGTCAAAGACGGCAAATTCCGGCGACACTCCGGCTTCGAGCGGAAAGCGGCGCAAGAGCGACTGGCAGAAGGCGTGGATGGTCGCGATCTTGATCCCGCCCGGGGTGTCGAGCACGCGGGCAAACAACTGGCGCGCCCGCGCCGTCCGATCCTCGTCGGGGCTGCGGCCGGTCAGTTCGCGCAGCGCCAGGGCGAGCATGCGCGACGGCAGCGTCGCCCAGCGCACCAACTCCTCGTTGAGCCGGTTGGCCATCTCGGCCGCGGCGGCGCGGGTGAAGGTCAGGCACAGGATGTGGGCGGGATCGGTGCCGTCGAGCAGAAGTCGCAGCAGCCGGTCGGTCAAAACCCGCGTCTTGCCGGTCCCGGCCGAGGCGGAAACCCATACCGAGGCGTCGGGCGCCGCCGCCCGGCGCTGCTGCGCCAGCGGGTCTCCGGTCAGCCCGGAATAAGCTCCGTTCGCGCTCACCACCGCCCCTCTAATCCCATTCGCCCGTCTCGCTTTCGGTCAGCCGTTCGAGATGGCGGTAATCGGAATAGCGCGGCGCCCAGGAACGCGACGGCGCCGCCAGATAGAGGGTGGCCGGATCGTCAAAATGCGCGATCAGCGCCTGCACCCGGTCGAGCACATGATCCACCAGGGCGCCGATCTCATCCTTGCACAAGGGGCGGCGCGCCCCCGCCGGATCGCCGCCGGTAAGATGCCAGAATTCGAGCTTCTCGGGATCTCCGCTGACGCCGCCAAAGCCGCCGCCGCGCAGGATCGCCCCTTCAAGCGGAACTTGCGGGGCAAAGCCTGCCGTGATCGCCTTTGCTGCGGGCAGGCCGCCGGTCTTGTAGTCGGCCACGAGAAACCCGCCGCCGGCAAGGCGGTCGATGCGGTCGGCCGTGGCGGTGATCGTGAACGGTCCGCCGCGCGCAGGGACGACAAGGCTCCCTTTGCGCTCGACAAGGCTCTCGACGACACCGGCGCGGTGGCGCCGCTCCTCCGCGATAAACCACGCAGCGATCTTCTCAAAACGCGGCCACCAGAAGGCCCAGGCACCCGGCCGCGCCAGGAGCGGGGCAAAGCAGTCCCGGCCGATCCCGAGCAATTCCTCTTCCGCTTCGGCCGGCAAGGCTCGCGGGAAACGGGCGACAAAGAGTTCGAGAGCCTTGTGGATCGCGGTGCCGAGTTCGGCCCGGCCGGGATCGGCGTCGAGTTCGTCGAGCGGCTTCAGCCGGAGGATGTGGCGGGCATAGATCGCGTAGGGATCGCGCATCCAGGTCTCGATCTCCGTCACCGACAGGCGGCGCGGGCGAGCGGCGAGCGGCGGGCAGGGTTCGGCCGGCGGCAGCGGGCAATACCGCTCGGGGTCGTCGATCAGGGTGCGCGCGCTCTCGATCTCGGGATCGGCGGCGAGCGCATCCCCCAACGCGACGGCGCGCAGCACCGCCTCCAGGCGCAGGAGCCAGCGCGAGGGTACTGTCGGCGCACCTTCCTGCCGGGTGGCGCGGGTCAGCGCGACCTCGGGGGCACCCATCGCCTGGGCAAAATCCTGCGCGGCGATGCCGATCGCGCGCTCCGGCGCGGCGATGCCAAAGGCGCGCCGCATCTGCCGCGACATCCACGGGTCGTGCTCGACCGCGGCCGGCCAACTGCCCTCGTTGAGACCGCCCAGCACGATCAGATCGGCCTGCTGCAACCGCGACTCGATCAGCCCCCAGATGGCCAGCCGCGGGTGGCGGCCAAAGACCGGCCGCACCACCGTATCGGCGGCGAGTGCCTCAAACAGGGCGGGATAATCGCGGCCGGAGAGCGTCGGAAAATCCGCGGCGGCATCGATCAGCTCGTGGCAGAACCGGGCCGCGGCTTCGCCTGCCGCCTCGCGCCACAGCCGCTCACCGCCCGCCGCCTCGTCGCTCGCGGCGAGCCGCTCGGCCGCCTCGACATGCGCCTCGGCGAGCCGCCGGAGCGGGACGCCATCGCTGGCGAGAATTTCCAGAAACGGATCGAGGCAGGCTTCGAGCGTCCGGGCAAACCGCCGCACCGGTTCCGCGGCCTCAACCAGGGCCGCCCGCAGCCCAGCAAAACCGGGGGCCGGGCGCGGCCCGCGGAGAGCCAGTTCGAGCCGCCGCCCTGAATCGCGAAACCGCGCCGGCGCCATGCCGCCGGCGGCGAGCGGGTGCGCCAGCAGGGCCAAGAGCGGCACCGGGGCGAGGCGGCTCTCGGCGAGTTCGAGAACAAGGCGCAGAAAGACTCCCGGCGGTGTGCGGTTGAGCGGCACGCCGGCCGAATCGTCGATCTCGATCCCCCAGCGCCGCAACTCGGCGGCGACGCGGCGGGCGAGGTCGCGATCGGGGGTGATGAGCGCCGCGCTGGCGCCGGGAGTGTCGAGCTTGCGGCGCAGCAACAGCGCGATCGTCAGCGCTTCCTCATGCGCGCTCGGGCAATCATAGCGGG
>JBOHMF010000549.1:0-2669 GCA_050730055.1 Allostellaceae bacterium | reverse complement strand
AGGACCCCCGAACCGAACATGCCGCCGGTCATCGTCCTGATCCGGCTCCCCCGCTTCTGCGATGCGACCTGACCGCAAGGATGGCGGAAGATCGCGATGATGCGGCTTTTGGGAAGCGCTCGGGCCAGCAGGGCGGCATTGCCGAGCAGGCTGACCGATTTGATGACATAGGTGAGCCCGGCGGCATCGCCGCGGATCAAATCGGGGATCGCGACCCGCTTCGGCCAGACGGCGCGCGGCATCAGGGATTCCGCGCCGCGCAGCCCAAAGGCCAGCGCGCGGCGGACCAGTGGCGCCGCAAACGGCTGGAACGGCTTGGCAAAGACCGGACGCGTTCCGGACGCCTTCAGCTGGCGGACACTCATAAGGCGGGTGACGTAGCCCCTCATCGCGTCTACATGGTGCGGGATATCCTTGGCGGAGCAGAGCCAGGGAAGGCCGGTCGGGCGCAGCACCGCGTCCGGCTCGTGGCGGTAGAGCACCGCAGGATGGCTGTCAAAGAGCTTTCCAAGCCAACTCGTCCCGGAGCGGGGGGCGCCCAGGATAAAGACGATCCCTCGCTGCCCGGTCGGCGGCTCCGGCGACGAGGCCGATGCGAGCCTGCCACATGGCTCGATCGGGTGCAGGATCGTCAAACTATCTCTCCCATGACCTGACCATCGGCCGGCAAGTGCAGGTGCCCGCAAGGCGATCGGAGTTTCGCCAGGGAAAACAAACCGGTCCGTGATAACGGCGATATTAATGGCGCGGCCCCCACTGGATACCATAACTGTAGAATTTTTGCCAGGGAAATACACCACCTTCCCGCACACCGTCGGCCGCGCGGTCAGAGAATTAATGATATCGCATGATCGGTTCGGCGGATTTCCGGCGGACATGGAGCCCCGGCCACAGCGGTATACGGGCGGTCATGCCAGGATGAGGATGAACTCCTCATTTCTGGTTCGGCCATGCTGGCGATCGCCGCCTGTGGGGTCCCCTCGCCCCGGCGGACACAAGACAACTCAGGCGACCCGGCGCAGCCATTTCTTGATCCGGGTTTTGACCCCGAGGGCATCGGCGGCGGCGACGGCCCGCTTGTCAATGCCCAGGGTGAGCCGGTACAGGCGGGCGAGCCATTTGTTGGACAGCGTGTCGGGAAGCAGCAAAAAGTTCACTTCCCGACGGGAAAAGTTGCCGAACCGTGCTTTGTGGGTGCCAAACCCGGTCGAAAAGTCAAAGCGGTCGGGGCGCTCCGGTTCGGTCAGCAGATCCTTCATGACGTCCATCTGCAGGACCGATCCGACCGACCATTTGGCCCAGTCCGGATCGTAACCGACATCCGTATAGTGATAGACACCGCGATAGAGGTAGCCCAGGATGAAGGCGACCGGCTGCCCGCTGCAATAGAGCAGATAGCAGCACATCCAGCCGTGATCGGCAGCAAGGCGCAGCCGCGCCGCCAGCGCCGCGCCGTCTCGCAACCCCAGCCCGAGCAGGTTCCACTGATAGGTCTTGCGCGAGATCGCCTGGGCGGCGGCGACAAAGTCCGGCACCTCCCCGGAACGCTCGAACCGGCGGGTCTGCACCGCGCCGCCGACATGCTCGGTCAGTTTTCGCCTGGAATAGCGCAGGCTCTTGCGCGACCGGCTGCCGAGCTGGTCTTCATATTCGGCAAAGCTCGACGGCAGATCGGCAAAATAATGTTCGTAGCTATCGCCATGCGGGGTGACGATCCAGCCGCTAGCGACGAGGCGCGCCGTCGCCGCAGAGAGCGAACTGTCGATCGGGACGCCGTCGAGAAAGATCGCCTGGGTGCGCGCCGCCACCGCGCGAAACAGGATACAGATCAGTTCGATGCGCTCGTCCTCCGATGCCGCCTCCAGGATCGGCTCGTGGATCAGCGTGAGCCCGGGCAGCCGGTGTCGATGCAGCACCAATTCGCCAACCGCAAAGCGCAACGCCCTCGTTCTCCGGTGGAACGGCGCGTATCCGACGAGCCGGCCGTCGCGGCGGAGCAGGCAGGGCGCCGCCGGTCGGGTGCCGCTGTCCGCGCCCTCCTCGCTTTCCGGTCCGGCCAGCCAGATCGGATCGTGCAACTCGGCGGTGTCGAGGATTTCCCAGCTCTGGTCGCCGACCCTGCCGGGTCTCCCCGTCGCGCTCGCCCGCTGCGTGGTTTCACCGTTCATATCCAATCATCCCCATGCGAGCCCGAAATCGGCTATGCGCGGACCGACCCCTTCATCGCGCCTCGAGGATGCGTATCGCGTATCGGGTCGGGTGGAGGAGACCGCTCAGAAAGTCCTCTCTGATCGTTCTGGTGTGCCTGAACCATCCCTCCGCCTCGAACGCATCAAAGACCGTCTGGTTGTAGTAAACGATCAGGATGTGCCGCGGGTTCACCCGGTACGACGCGACGACCCGGCGCGCGACATGCTTCACCACAGCGGCTTCGAAGGGATTATAGAGGTAGAGAATACAAGGGTCGTCCGGGATGTCAAATTCCGCGGCGTTGCACAAGACCGATCTGACCGGACTGTTCCGCCTGCCCCGGAAATAGCGAATGTTCGCTGTGGCGGCAATGTGCTGCTGCGCGGCAATCAAGGTGAGAGGAGCGCGGCGATCAGGATGAGAAAGCCTCGCCGGATCAGCAACGGAAGGAGGGCGTAGCCCGACTGAGGGTGCGAATC
>JBOHMF010000548.1:0-2674 GCA_050730055.1 Allostellaceae bacterium | reverse complement strand
TGAGGCCGCCGCCCGAGGGCGGCGCCTTGGCCGCCTCAGGATCGCCGTGACCGGCGACCGCCTCGAACAGCAGCTTCCAGGCGGGGTTCTCGGACGGCGCCGCCCAACTCGTAAAGGCGACCCGGCCGCCCGGCCGCAACACCCGGCGGACCTCGCTGAGCGCGCGCGCCGGCTCGGGAAAGTGGTGAACGCCAAAATTTGACAACACCGTGTCAAAATCGCCCTCGGCAAAGGGCAGGGATTCGGCGTCCGCCCGCTCAAAGCGGATCGTCGGGTTGCGGGCGCGCGCCTCGGCAAGCATCGCCGCCGAGAAATCGGTTCCGATCGGCTCGGCGCCGCGCTCCGCCACGGCGGCCGCGACGAGACCCGGCCCGCAGGCAAGATCGAGAACGCGCATCCCCGCCGCGACCGCCGCCGCGTCAAGCAAAGGCGCGACAAATCCCTCCGTCGCGCGGGCAAAGGTTGCGCCGTAGCGCGCCGCCGCCCGTTCCCAGCCGCGGTGCTCGAAATCGCGGACGGCCTGCGGGTCAAAGCTCATCGATCGGCCCTCGGCGCGCGAGTGCGGCGGCGCGGGCAACGCGCTCGGCACGCTCGCGCTGGCGCGGCTCCGCGGCGGCGAGGACCGCCTCGCGCACGGCCGGGTCGGCGCTTTCGGGCGAGCCTGACGCAAAGGGCGGAGCGGGGTCGTATTCGATGGCCAGTTGGATCGCCTCGGCCGCGGCCCGTCCGGCAATCCCGGCGGCGACGGACAGCGCCACGTCGATGCCGGCCGTGACACCGCCGCCGGTCACAAATTTGCCGTCGCTGACGATGCGCTCGGCCACCGGCTCGGCGCCAAAGGGGCGAAGCAGTTCGCGCGACATCCAGTGCGTCGCGGCGCGCCGTCCGCGCAGGAGGCCGGCCGCGCAGAGGACCAGCGCGCCGGTGCACACGCCGACGACGGTGCGCGCCTCGGCCGCGGCCCGGCGCAGAAACTCCAGCACCTCGGCGTCTTCGAGCAGCGGGCCCACTCCGGGACCGCCGGGAACGAGGACGAGATCAAGCGGCGGGCAGGATGCGAATGTCGCCGTCGGCAGGAGGGTCAGCCCGCGTTCCGAGCGCACCGGATCGAGTGTCTTCCACAGCAACAGCGTTTCCGCGCCGGGCAGACGCGCGAGAACCTCATAGGGGCCGGTCAGGTCGAGCTGGGTCAGATTTGGAAAGACCAGCATCCCGCTGCGAAAGGGGGCGGCGTTCACAACTCTCTCCTCTCTGGAGGCGATCCCTGTTTATCGATAGAATACCGGCTGGGCAACACGTGCAGCGCCGATGCTTCTGCCGCAGTCAAGCCCGGTCCTCCCGCCGGGCGGCGCAACCCTCTCGCACCCCATGGCGGCGCCGGTCTCGCACCGTTATTCGCTTTGCTCGAAGCGCCCAGCCGGGCAAAGGGCCTTGCCGCCGATCCCGACACCCGCGCCCCTGCGGCAACCGTGCCTGCTGTGACAAAAGCGGCGACACCTTATACGATGGCGCGTACCCAACGCGTCGGCGCCGACCGTCGCTGACGAGAGAATGCGGTCGCGCGATCCCCAAGCGACCGGGTTGGTCCCGTTCCCCACCGCCAGCGTTAGCCAAACGAACGGATCAAAGCCTCTCATGCCCGACACGGCGGCCATCCCCGATGCACCCCGTCCCAGCATCCGCGAGAACCTGATCGTCGCGACGCTCGGCGTCGTCTTTGGCGATATCGGCACCTCGCCGCTCTACTCGGTGCACCAATCGCTGCTCGACTACGGCGGGGTGAGCGCCGCCGCGGTGCTGGGCGCGATCTCGCTGGTCATCTGGTCGCTGATGGTGGTCGTCACCTGCAAATATGTCATCGTCATCATGCGCGCCGACAACCGTGGCGAGGGCGGGCTGTTGGCTTTGACGGCGCTGGCTTTGCGCACCACCGATCCGAAATACAAGCGCCATTTGTGGATCATGGCGGCGGGGCTGGTTGGCGCCGCGCTGTTCTATGGCGACGGGATCATCACCCCGGCGATCTCGGTGCTGAGCGCGGTCGAGGGGCTGAAGGTCGCGACACCGCTGTTTCAGCCCTATGTGATCCCGATCACGCTCGTCCTGCTGATCGCGCTCTTTATCGTCCAACGCACCGGGACGGCGGCGGTCGGAAGGTTTTTCGGGCCGGTCATGCTGTTGTGGTTTACTGTCCTGGCGGCGCTCGGCGTCTGGGGGATCATCCGCTATCCCGGTATCCTGCGCGCCCTCGACCCGCTCTACGGGGTTCGTCTGCTGGTCACAACGCCGTGGCCCGCCTTTATCATGCTGGGGTCGGTGTTTCTGGCGATGACCGGGGCCGAGACGCTCTACGCCGACATGGGGCATTTCGGTCGCAGCCCCTTGCGCAAGGCGTGGCTGCGGCTGGTCTTTCCGGCTCTCGTGCTGAATTATCTCGGGCAAGGCGCGCTCCTGCTCGGCAATCCGAGCGCGATCAAGAACCCGTTCTATCTGCTGGCGCCGCAATGGGGCCTCTATCCGCTCGTCGGCCTTGCCACGGTGGCCACCGTCATCGCCTCCCAGTCGGTCATCTCGGGCGCGTTCTCGATCACCCATCAGGCGATCCAGCTCGGTTATCTGCCGCGCTTTGAGGTCCGCCACACCTCGCCGACCGAGATCGGGCAGGTCTATGTGC
>JBOHMF010000547.1:0-2692 GCA_050730055.1 Allostellaceae bacterium | reverse complement strand
CGAAGGGCGCAGCCGGGCGAAAGCGCGCGGCCAGCACATGGGCCGACCGCCAAAGCTCACCCCTCAGCAGCAGAAGGAAGCACGGCGGCGGCGGGCCGAGGGCGCGACACTCAAAGAATTGGCAAAAACCTATAACGCTGGGCGGGCGACGATTTCGAGGCTAGCCACGTGATGGAACCTGCCTTGACCGTCAAGGGGCGGAATTAGCGGTGAGCGCCCCTTATATCGCAACGTCCAAGGAACGAGTCTTGCATCAACGGGTGAGTGATCTCACGTTGAAAATCGCCCAGCCCTTGGTCTGGTATAATGATCGAGAGCCTTGGCCTAAATCCTTGTCGGGTGGCACTTGCTTTATATTGCGTTTTGATCGTGGGCTAATTGGAGTTACCGCCGATCATGTGATTTCGGCTTTTGAAGACGACAAACGGAAAGATGTAGATATGAGGTGCCTACTTAGGACGGCTCCATTTGATCTTCTGGGCGCGATTCTCGCTCGCGATGCCGTCCTTGATATCGCAACATTCGCCGTCACAGAAGGCGACTTAGCGGGAAGTGAGGCCGTGGTGCTGGATTGTCGATCCACTAGCTGGCCGCCGCCAGTGCCCCGCCTGGGCGACCCGGTTAGCTTCGGCGGTTTCCCTGCAAATATCGCAAAACAATCGCTGCACTTCAACGTAACATTTGGGGCTTTTGTTTCACTTACCATGATCCAAGATGTAACTCAGTGCGACATCATTGCGACCTATGATCCTGCGCGGGATAGTCGAATTGCGGCTAACCCGGAGCTACCGGAGCTTGGCGCTAACCTAAGTGGGTGTAGCGGCGGGCCGGTGCTGGTGCATTATGAGCGCAACGGACTTCATCGCTGGTTTCCAGTAGGGATGATGGTTGCCGGGCCGAGAGAACAAGGCACCGGCATTTCAGCCGAGTTTGATATGCTCCGCTTTCGCCGCATTCATTTCATTCAACCTGACGGCTCCATCGAGCACCCGGATGGCGGCGGTTAGCTGAGACGCGGCCAGCGCGTCTGGGAATTTCCATAAAGCCGATTCGGCGACAGCAACACGACTGCGACCTTCCGTAAAGCGGGTTACGCAACCGGGCGAGGCCGATCACCTGGGTTGGGCGTGATGATCGGGATGCCCCGGCAAGGTTTCAAAACCCACAGATCGAGATCGCCGGTGACGATCAAATCCGCGCCGCCGTTGACAGCCACTTCAAGAAACCTGTCGTCCGTGGATTCGCGGCACACCGTGATGCGTTCAACAATCGTCATCAACTCCGCCTTGGCGAATAGGCGCCGCCACCCTGTCGAGATAGATGGGGCGTAACTCCGGCGCAAAGTAAGGCCGCCGCAAAATCTCGATCACCTGAGCTTCGGTATCGGCGCTTTTCGGATGCCCGCCCGGTTCATCGAGCCAGCGGACGACCATTCCGGACCACGATGATTCCTTGAACGCTGCGCTGACAAAGATGTTGGTATCGACGACGACCCTCATCGAAGGCCCGGTTCGACTTCCTTCCGGGCCTGCTTGATGCGCCGGTCGATATCGTTATCCGACCACCCGGCGTCGATCACCGTTGGCCGCGCGCAGCGGCGCACCTCGGGCAGCCAGTCATCGGCCTCAATGGTGATGGTCACATGCCGATCCCGTTCTTTCTGCTCGCCGAGGGCCGCGCGGCGTAGGGCGAGACCAAAGCAGCATTTGTCCTTCGGCACCGCTACGGCCTGGACAAGCCCGCCCCCCGAGGCCGCCCGAACCCCGCCTGAGGCAATTCAATTCCGGGGCACCCCGCCCACCGATTGCCAATTCCGACCGCCCGGTGTTTCGTTCCGCGATGCCCATCCTCTCCGGCCGGGCGCGCATCGCCGGCCTCATCGGCTGGCCGGTCGCCCACTCGCGCTCGCCCCGCCTGCACAATTTCTGGCTCGGACGGCACGGCATCGACGGCGCCTACGTCCCCCTCCCGGTGGCGCCCGAATCTCTCCCCGCCGCCCTCCGCGGCCTCACCGCTTCCGGCTTCGCCGGCTGCAACGTGACCCTTCCGCACAAGGAAGCCGCGGTCCGGTTCTGCGACAGCCTCTCCCTCGAGGCGCGGCGGATCGGGGCCGTCAACACGCTCGTCTTCCGTCGCGGCAAGATCCACGGCAGCAGCACCGATGGCGAAGGGTTCCTCGCCAATCTTCGGGCGCACGGCGTCGATCCCGCGGCCGGGCCGGCACTCGTGCTCGGCGCCGGCGGCGCGGCCCGCGCCGTCGCCGCCGCGCTGATCGAGGCTGGCGCTGCGGTCTCGATCACCAACCGCACGGCCGAGCGTGCCGAGGCTCTCTGCCGCCTCTTCCCCACCCTCACGCCGCTCGCCTGGAAGGCGCGCCACGCCGCCCTCGCCGAGCAGGCATTGCTCGTCAACACGACCGCCGCCGGCATGCAGGGCAAGCCCCCGCTCGACCTCGACCTCGGTTCTGCCGACGCCCGCCTCGCGGTCGCCGACATCGTCTATGTCCCTTCGGAAACGCCGCTGCTCGCAGAGGCGAAAGCCCGCGGCCTCAAAATCGTCCCCGGCCTCGGGATGCTGCTCCACCAGGCCGTGCCCGGCTTTGCGGCCTGGTTCGGGGTCCGCCCCGCCGTCGATCCGGCGGTCATCGCCTTCGTGGCCGCCTCCCTCGCCGCCGATGCAGAGCCCGCCCCTC
>JBOHMF010000546.1:0-2696 GCA_050730055.1 Allostellaceae bacterium | reverse complement strand
GTGCGGTGGGCCGGCTGCCTCCCGACCAGCGCACGGTGCTGCTGCTGGTGACGGTCGAGGGGCTCAGCTACAAGGAGGCGGCCGCGGCAATCGGGGTTCCTGTCGGCACGATCATGAGCCGCCTCGCGCGGGCCCGTGCCGCCTTGCAGGCGCAGCTTGCGGCGGGCGGCGGGATCGAGGGGAGGGCGAGAGATGCAGAAGTCCGCTGACGAGCGCCTCCTTGCCTATCTCGACGGCGAGATCGACGCAGCGGAGCGGCACGCGATCGAGGCTTGGCTCAACGCCGACCCGGCGGCGCGCGCGCGTCTTTCGGAACTCGCAGCAACGGACAGCCTGTTGCGGCTTGCCTTTGACGAGATCGTGCACGAGCCGATCCCCGAGCGGCTGCTCGCTGCCGCGCGCGGCGATGCGGCACCGTCCGAAGGCGGCGCGCGCATCCTTCCGTTCACCCCGCGCCATCCGCAGCAACCGCCGCCGCCGCCGCGGCATCGGCGCTGGACGGCGCCGCTTGCCGCCGCGCTGTGCGGTCTTCTCATTGGCGGCGGGGCGGGATTTTACGGGGCCGGCGGTCTTGCCGGCCACAGCGAAAACCACGCCGACCTCGCCACCGCAGCCAATGCGGCTTGGCTCGACAACGCCGCCGGCTATTTCAAGCTCTATCTGAGCGCCGGCGACAAGGGCCTCATCGATGTCCCGGCGAGCCAGGACACCCGCATCGCGCTGCAAAAGATCAGCCAGAACCTGCCGGCCCAGGTGCGGCTGCCAAACCTGAAGCCGTGGGGTCTCGCCTTTCAGGGGGCCCGGCTGGTCGTCGTCGAGGGACGGCCGGCGGCGCAGCTTGTCTATACCAGCACAAACAAGGCGATCGGCGCCCTCAACCTGATCATCGGCTCGTCAAAAGAACCCGACATCGCTCCGACTTTTGCCCGCCGCGAGGATGTCAACCTGCTCTACTGGCGTCACCAGGGCCACGCTTATGTCCTCGCCGGCGAGGCCGACATCGGCTATCTGTGGGGGATCGCCAATGACATCGCCTGGCAGCTCGACGCGATCTGAGGCGATTCGCGCAGCCTGGATCCCCGGCCATTTTCGACTCGCAGAGCGGCTCGTGAGGATTTATCAAACGGGACGCAATCGTTTTAACGTCCCGCGCGGCGCGCGCGGGACACGAGAGGATCAAGGATGGCGTTGATCGAATCGACCCCCGCAATGGCGGCCCAGGTTTATGCGACGATGGCGAAAAACCTCGCGGTGGTGCGCCGCCGCCTGGGGAAGCCGCTGACCCTCGCCGACAAGATCCTGCTCGGCCATCTCGACGATCCGGAACACCAGGAATTGGAACCCGGCAAGAGCTATCTCGAGCTGCGCCCTGACCGCGTTGTCTTTCAGGATGTGCTGGGCCAGACCGGCCTCCTGCAATTCATGCAGACGCGGCGCAAACGGGTCGCCGTGCCGACGACGATCCATTGCGACCACCTGATCCAGGCGCGGGTCGAAGGCGCCTCCGATCTGCGCGAGTCATTGGCTGAAAACCGGGAAGTCTATGATTTCTTGCGCGCGGCGGCGGCCAAGTACGGGATCGGCTTCTGGGGGCCGGGGGGTGGGATCATCCACCAGGTCGTTCTGGAGAATTATGCTTTTCCCGGCGAACTTCTGATCGGCACCGACTCGCACACGCCAAATGCCGGCGGGCTTGGCGCCTGCGCGGTCGGGGTCGGCGGCGCCGATGCGGTCGAGGTCATCGCCGGGCTGCCGTGGGAGGTGCTTTACCCGAAGCATATCGCCGTCTATCTCACCGGCGAACTCGGCGGCTGGACGGCGCCCAAGGATGTCATCCTCTATGTCGCCGGCCAGTTGACGGTGTCGGGCGGGACCAATGCGATCGTCGAATATATCGGCCCCGGCGCGCGCACGATCAGCGCCACCGGCAAGGCGACGATCACCAATATGGGGGCCGAACTCGGCGCCACCACCTCGCTCTTCCCGGCCGACGAGAAGATGGCGCGCTATCTGCGCGCCACCGGGCGCGGCGATCTCGTGCCGCTCATGGAAGCAAACCGCGCTCTGCTTGAACCCGACAAGGAGGTCGAAGCCGATCCGGCGCGCTATTACGACCGCGTTGTCGAACTCGATCTGGCAAAGCTCGAACCCCACATCGTCGGCCCGCACTCGCCCGACCGGGCGCGCCCGATCTCAAAGCTCGCCGCCGAGGTGGGCGACGCGCAAAACGGGTTCTGCGACCCGATCTCGGCAGCCCTCATCGGGTCCTGCACCAATTCCTCCTATGAGGACATGAGCCGCGCCGCCGATGTCGCCCTCCAGGCCAAGGCGCACGGTCTCAAGGCCCACGTGCAGTTTCTGGTGACGCCGGGTTCGGAGCAGGTGCGCGCGACGATCGCGCGCGACGGGCAGATAGGCGCCTTTACCGATGTCAACGCGACCGTCCTGGCCAACGCCTGCGGCCCCTGCATCGGCCAGTGGCGCCGCGCCCAGGAGGTCAGCGCCGTCCCCAATACGATCGTCACCTCCTACAACCGCAACTTTCCGCGCCGCAACGACGGTCAGCCGATGACGATGAACTTTATCGGCAGCCCGGAGATCGTCACCGCGCTCGCTTTTGGCGGCAGGCTGTCGTTCAACCCGCTCACCGACGCTCTGGAGGACGCCGAGGGCAAACCGTTCCGCTTTTCCCCGCC
>JBOHMF010000545.1:0-2702 GCA_050730055.1 Allostellaceae bacterium | reverse complement strand
GCTATATCATAACCTTCACGACAATCCACAAAATCTCTCAGCCCGTCTGTCTCCTTTTGTATCTATATTTACTTGACACCTTCCTCAATTCTCATGGGTGCGGAGAGGGAGACAATAGAATTACTACTTACCACAAGCGATAGAATTTCAGCGCAGTGTTGTGAAACATCGCGTTCTTCTCATCCTGCGAATAATTCTCGGCGACGCGCTTGAACGCGTTCCACAGATTGGCATAGCTGCACATTCCCTTATCGACCGGAAAATTGCTCTCAAACATCGCGCGATCCGGGCCAAAGGCTTCGATGCAGGCGTCGAGATAAGGCCGCCACGCCCGCGCCAGTTGCTCGGAGGAGGGCGCCCGGTCCTGCCGACCCATCTCAAAACCGCTGAGTGAAGGCATGCCGAGACCGCCGAGCTTGACAGTGACATTCGGAAACTGGCCGAGCTTCTGGATTTGCGTCTGCCACTCGGCAAAAACCTCTTGGCGCTTGCCGGCATAGGGGCCAACCCCGAGGGCGCCGCCGATGTGGTTGAGGCAGATCTTTGTTTCGGGAAAGGCGCGCGCCAGATCGACGAGATCGCCGAGCTGCGAATGGAACATCCACGCCTCGAACGACAGGTTAAGCGGCGCCAGCGCGGCAAAGCCTTCGCGCCACGAGCGGTCGCGATAAAGCCCCTCGCCGGCGCCCGAGGTGAAGATGCGAAGGTTCGGATCGGTATGCCATGTGGCGCCGTTGCGGATGCCGCGAAAGCGCCCGCCCGAAGCGACGATGTGCTGCTCCAGAATGCCCTTGGCGCGGCTGCCGACGCGGAAATCGACATTGCCGATGATCCCGGCGCAGGCGTGCGCGGGGCCGTATTTGCCGCTTTCGCTCATCGCCGCGACACCGGCGACAAACTCCGTCTCGCCCAGGGAGCGCAGTTCGGGCGGCCCCTCGGCGCGGTACATCTCGCGGCATTCGAGAAAGACGGTGGCGCGGATGTTGTGCCCGCTCTTGAGGTCTTCGAGCAGGTCGTGAAACAGGTAGCGGCTGCCCGGCCGGTCCCACAGGTGATGATGCGGGTCGATGATCGGCCGCTCCGGTTCGAGCGCCTCTTCCTGGGTCGCGGCGAGCCAGTCCTTGCGGATCGGCAGGTGGCGGCTGGGCGGGGCGCGGTCGGCTTCGGGCATCAATGATCCTCCCAGGATGGCGCGGCGGCGCCAACTCTGCCCCGCCCCGGCGGCAAATGCCAACGGTTTTGATCCGGCTGTCCAGGCTTGTATCGAAGCATCTCGCGGAGCGGCCCCCTCAACTCTGCGATTTCGGCACAAACCGAACATCAGGCAACCTCTCGAAATGCCGGTCGCAGGTCAGGAGATCGGCGCCATGCGCCCGTGCGGTCGCATAGATGATGGCGTCCGCCGTCGCGAGCTTATGCCGGAGGCAAAGCTCGGCGGCCGAGAGGGCAATGGCAGTGTCGAGATCGGCAATGACGCAGGTTTGGGTAAAGGCGATGACCCGATCAGCCTTATCCTCGCCGATCTCACGGGTCAGCCACTTCGCCAGTTCGAGCTGTACGATGGTCGGCACCAGCCATTCCGCGCGCCCAGGAAGCTCGGCCGCCAGCGCCATCCCGACGGACGAGCCGATCAGCCATTCGATCCAGGCCGAGGTATCGACAATCCGCATCAGACCCGATCGGCCCGGTCGCGATAGTTTTCTGCCTTTGCGCCGCGCGCCATCCCGGCGAGATCCTCGGGCTTTGGCACCGGCACGAGCAGCACGCCCTCGCCCTTGGGGATGAAGGCGAATTCCTGTCCGGCTCGCCACCGCTTTGCGGTCCGCACGGCCTTCGGAATGGAAATCTGGAATTTGGCCGAGAGCTTCGCGATGTCCTTTGCACGCATTACGACTCTCCAATCGATCGGAAGAGTGTAAGATATAACATAGATCGGCCAAAATCCATGCTCGCGACGGCGATGCCCATCCGCCCGGCCCGCCCAAGGTGTGGAATTTCGCAGGAACGCTCCTTGCGTACCGTCAATCGCTTCCAACCTTACGAATAGACCTTTCTAAGAAAGGTCGATTCGGTTACGAGGAGAGAGGGTCAGAATGAAAGAACGTAAAAGATCACAAGACGCATCCGCATCGTCACAGTCGCCGCGAAAGCGCGCATCATCCCGGGGGGGAAACTGGAAGGTGCCGCCTGTCGTGCCGCGAAGTGAGGCAAGGCCGCATCTTGCCGCTATAGTTCGTCATGTTGCCGCCGGCAACGAGGTACTGGTCGGCAGTTCAGAGAAAACAGCCTATAGCAAATTCATTTCACTCGATGAATTTGAGAGACAGCGGAAATCTTTCAGTGCAAGTCCGATCGATGTCAACATTGATGACTTACGTCGTAGATGGTCATTTGAGCGGGAACAGGTCGAAAACAGTGGTCGGCCAGTTTGCATTCTTCTAAAGGGCGAGCCGTCTGTTGCTTTCGTGCCTACGCCGCACGCCATGAAAAAGAAGATCGCCCGGACACGAGAAGCTCTGGGCCAAACCCATATAGAAACCCAAATTGAACAGTTATCCAGGAGCATTGCGGCTCTTAAGAGGCGGTTTCCATAACTATCTCAGGTTGATCCGTCGTAACTGCTCGGCCTGCTGTGCCAATGCCCATGTCTGTCGCTCAGGCATGGAGAACGGGATTTGGACGGTAGGATCTTGGACCTGATC
>JBOHMF010000544.1:0-2725 GCA_050730055.1 Allostellaceae bacterium | reverse complement strand
TCGGCTGCGCGGCGCAGACCATAGCAAGATTGCGAAACGGCGCCGGCCCTCTCGCGCCGCGCAGGATGGAGCGCCGTCGCATTGACCGCGGCGCCGGATGGGGAGGAGCATGAGCAAGGTTCTGATCATCACCGGCGGGATGACGCCGCAGGTCGTCACTGAAACCGTCTACGCCTTGGCGACGCGACAGCCCGATCCGATGATCCCGACCAAGATCATCTGCGCGGTGACCGGCGGCGCCGCCGAGAGGTTTGGGGCGCCGCTCGAAGAGGCTTTGGCGCGCCTCAAGCGGCAGCTCGACATCAACGCCGATTGGGAAGCGCAGAGCGCCGACTGGCGCGTGGCCGAAACCGGGCTGTTCCTCGCCGTACCGCGCGGCGAGGATGGGACGGCGATCGACGATATCCGCACCGAGCGCGACGCGATCCTGTTCGGCGATCTCGTCTCCGAGATCGTGCAGCGGGAAACGCTTGCCCCCGAGGCGCGCGTTCACCTGTCGCTCGCCGGCGGGCGCAAGACGATGAGCTTTCACGGTGGCGCGGCGATGGTGCTGTTCGGCCGCGCCAAGGACGAGCTGTCGCACGTGCTGGTCCATCCGCCGGAATTCGAGCAGTGCCGCGAATTCTGGTTCCCGACCGCGCACAGCGCCCCGCTCAAGGATCGCGCCGGGACCCCTCTCGACGCCAAGGACGCCAGGATCGAACTGGCGCCGATCCCGTTCATCCGCATCCGCGACTACCTGCCCGCCTTTGCCGGCCGGCGCATGAGCTACAACGACTATGTCAGTCAGATCAATGCGATGCTGGGTCGCGCCCCGCTCTTCCTCGAGCTGATGCCGGGCGAGCGGCGTGTGCACATCGGCAGCCTCGCCGAGTTCACCTTGCCGCCCACCCTCTTTGCTCTCTATCAGCTGATGGCCGAATGGAAACATGGCGACCTCCCGGGCGCCAGTGCCGAAGGCATCGGTCCGCAGTATAGCGGCTGGCTGACCGCAGAGATGTTCGAGAGACCGGAAGACTACGCCCCCAATCCGATGCAGCGGTTTCTCGACATCTATGCCGCGCTGCCGGGAAGCCACGACGACATGCAGCGCTCGATGTTTCCGGAGCCGCGCGACGACGATCAGCGCAAAAGCAACAGCAAAACGATCAGCGAAGCAAAATCGCGGCTCGGCATGGTCCTTCAGGGGCTGCTGCATCATCCCGACCTGATGGACCGCTTCGGCGCTCCGCTGAAGCCGGTCGAGGTCGGCCGACGGCGGGTCGTCTATGGGCTGCGGCTAACCCCGGATGAAATCCGCATCCATCCCGCCTGAAATCTCGCAGCCAAAGAGCTTATAAAAGGTAGGAAGCATCATGCGCCGCATCCTGATCACCTTTCTCGGGCGGAATCGGAAGCAGGGTGAATTCTACGAACCGACCGCCTATGATTTCGGGGCTGGGCACGTTATCGATGCGGCTTATATGGGCTAGGCGCTGCTCGAGTATTTGTGCGATCAGGGCAAGCCAGTGGATGTTCTCGTTCTGCTCGGCACCGCAAGCAGCATGTGGGATGCGCTGATCGAGCGTCTGAACCCGGAAGAGGGCTTTGAGGACGAGCGAATCGAACTGATCGAGCGTGTCGCCGGTGGTGCCGTCGATCAGGCCTGTCTCGACCGGCTGCGCCCGCTGATGGCGCGGGCACTCGGCGTCGAATGCCGCGCCGTGCTGATCGATATGGCGCGCAGCGAGGAGCGGCAGCTCGATCTTCTTCATCGGGCACTGGCCGCGATCGGCAGGCTCGATCCCGATGACGAGCTGGTGCTCGACGTCACCCACAGCTTCCGCCATCTGGCGATGCTCGGCCTGCTCGCGACGATGTATTACGAAGTCGCCTATGTGTGCCGGATCGGCGGGATCTATTACGGCGCATTTGACATGCGTGAGGACAGGAATCACCCCACGCCGGTTGTCCGGCTCGACGGGCTTGTCCGTATTGGCCGGTGGATCCGCGCGCTGCATGCCTATGACAAGGACGGCGACCCGGCATCCTTTATCCCGCTTTTGAAGGCCGATGATGTCGTGCAGGACGGCACCGGTGCGCGGAGCTTGTGGCGGGCCGCCTATTTCGAGCGCACGGGCCAGGTGGAGCGGGCCCAGACCGAGGCGGAACATTTTCGCGCCCAGGCTGGGCGCGGCTGGCGCGGCGTCAGCGGCCTGTTCGAGGAGCGATTGTTGGAGCGCCTGCCGCAGGAGGGCCAATCACTCTATGCTCGGCAGCGCGCGCTGGCATTTCTGCATCTCGACCATCGCGATTATCTGAGGGCTGCGATCCTGGGCTTCGAGGCGTTTGTCACGCGCCTGACAACCGAGGCCGGGATGGACCCGGCCAGCGGTCCCGCGCGCGACGCGGCGATGGTGCGTTACAACGCCAATCCTGACCCAGGGACCAGAAATGCTGCTGATGACCTGCGCCATCTGCGCAATGCCTTGGCGCATGCCGACGACGCGCACGGCCGGGCAGCCGGCGCACTTCCCAACCCCGACGGGATCGCGGGTTTTCTGGAGCGCCGTCTGACGACGCTGCTGCCGTCACCGTAGCCGGTGTCATGGCGATGCCGGGCGGACAAGCAGAGCGCTGTCCGCCATCACCATGAGACCGTGGGCCGAGCCTGCCCCGTGAGCCTTCCCGTCGACTTGATCGGTGGGGAAAGCCGGAGGCCTGCACGCGGGCGAGACGCCCGCGC
>JBOHMF010000543.1:0-2727 GCA_050730055.1 Allostellaceae bacterium | reverse complement strand
CGCAACTTACGGCGAGCGAGATCGATCTCATTCGCCAGCAGATCGAGCGCTGCTGGAACATTCCCGCGGGCGCGCGCGCGGACAAGAGCCTGGTGGTCGAGATGCGGGTCTCGGTCGATCGCGATGGCGATGTGCGCCAGGCGGCGGTCCTCGATTCGGGGAGCACGACAAGCGATCCGGTGTTCCGCGCCGCTGCCGAGAGCGCCCGCCGCGCGCTCTTCAATCCGGAGTGCCGTCCGCTCCGCCTGCCGCCCGACAAGTACCAGTATTGGAAGGAGTTTGTCATGGATTTCAGCCCCAAGGACCCGCTATGAGCCAGGGCCGCTTCGCTTTCGCCGGGGGGGCGGCGATGCTGGCGCTCCTGTTCTGTTTGAGCGTCCCCGCGCACGCCGAGTTGCGCATCGACATCACCGGCGGCAACGTCAAGCCGGTTCCGATCGCGATCCCGCCTTTTGCCGGCGGGTCAGCGGGAGAGGGTGACATCCCCGCCGTCGTCTCCGCCGATCTGACAAATTCCGGGCTGTTTCGTGCGGTCGATCCGGGTAATTTCCCGCCGGCCGCGGCCGCGGGGGCGACGCCAAACTTTGCCGGCTGGCGCAGTTCGGGCGCCCAGGCGCTTGTCACCGGCACTGAGACGGCCTTGCCCGACGGCCGCATCAAGGTCGATTTCCGGCTGTGGGATATCTATGCCGGCAGCCAGCTGACCGGCTACGGCTACACCACGCGGCCGCGCCACTGGCGCCGCGTCGCCCACATCATCGCCGATCAGATCTACAAGCAGTTGACCGGCGAGGAGGGTTATTTTGACACCCGGATCGTCTATATCGCCGAATCGGGTCCGGCCAACCGCCGCATCAAGCGGCTCGCCATCATGGATCAGGACGGCGCCAACAACCGCTATCTGACCGATGGCCGGGCCCTTGTGCTGACCCCGCGCTTCTCGCCGAGCGCGCAGGAGATCACCTATCTCTCCTACGCCGGCGGCACGCCGCGGGTCTATCTCTACAACATCGACAGCGGCGAGCAGGAGGTCATCGGCGACTTCCCGGGCATGAGCTTTGCCCCGCGCTTTTCGCCGGACGGCAACCGCGTGGTCATGAGCCGGGTCGAGAACGGCAACAGCGGCATCTATGTGCTCGATCTGCGCACCCGCGGCCAGCCGCGGCGGCTGACCAGCGGCGACTGGATCGATACCTCGCCGTGCTATTCGCCGGACGGCAGCAAGATCGTCTTCACCTCCGACCGCGGCGGCTCGCAGCAACTCTATGTGATGAACGCCGACGGCAGCGGCGTCCACCGCATCAGCTTTGGCGCCGGCAAGTATGGCGATCCAGTGTGGTCGCCGCGCGGCGATCTGATCGCTTTCACCAAGATCGACGAGGGATCGTTCTATGTTGGCGTGATGCGACCGGACGGCTCGGGCGAGCGGCTTCTCGTCAAGGGTTATCTCGTTGCCGAGCCGACCTGGGCGCCCAACGGGCAGGTCTTGATGTTCTATCGCAAAGGTCCGACCGCTTCCGACGGCAGCGGCGGACATTCGCGCCTCTATACGATCGATCTGACCGGGTATAACCAACGCGAGGTTCCGACGCATGGGGATGCTTCGGACCCGGCGTGGTCGCCCTTGCTGCGGTAGCGGGGGTGCTGCCCAAGGGATCTGCGTTGACCGGCGCGACGATCGGGTCGCGCCGCTTTGTGGGGGGTCAAGACCATGTCTTCAAAGCTCATTGCCCTCTTGGGCGGGCTGTTGCTGCTGGCCGCGTGCAGCAGCCCGCCACCGCGGCCGCCGGGTCCGGGTCCCGGTCCCGGCGCCTATGGCGGCGTGGTGCCGCCCGGCGGTCCCGGCGGGGTCAGTTCGCAGGCCGTCCCGGGTTCACAGCAGGATCTGGCGCAGACAGCGGGCGATCGCGTGCTCTTCGCGTTCAACCGCTCGGACATCAGCCCGCAGGCGCAGCAGACCCTGACCCGGCAGGCCGCGTGGCTGCGCCGCTATCCCAACGTCGTGGTCCGGATCGAGGGCCACTGCGACGAGCGCGGCACGCGCGAGTACAATCTTGCGCTCGGCGCTCGGCGCGCGGCGGCGACCGAGAATGTGCTGGTCGCGCTCGGCATTCCGGCCTCGCGCATCTCGACGATCAGTTACGGCAAGGACCGTCCGATCGTGCTCGGCTCAAACGAGGCGGCGTGGGCGCAGAACCGGGTGGCAATCACCGACGTCCAGTAGGGCAGGGGCGTCGCCCGGCCGATTTTCAACCGCGCGTCGTTCGGGCGATGCCCTTTTTTTGCCCTAAACGGACCCTAAGCACGTCTTTGTTGGCCGGCATCCTTTCCCCTCTCGGCCCGACGGGGCGAGGAGGGAGCAGGTGGTTGCGAGAGGTCCCTGGATGATCTGGCGTCCGATCCTGGCGCGTTCCGGCCCGGTGGTTCTGCTCGCGCTGATTGCCGTGGCGATCCCGAACCTGCCGGCGCCGGCCCAGGAGCTGACGACCGAGGAGCGGCTCGACCGCATCGAGCGCGATCTGAGCATGCTGCAGCGCCAGGTCTACAGCCAGTCCGGCGGCGCTCCGGAAATGGGTGCCGAGGGTCCCGGCGCGGCCGATCTCGAAGTTCGCATGGAGCGGCTCGAACAGCAGATGCGCGATCTGACCGGGCGGGTCGAAGAGATGACCAACCGGGTCGACCGGCTGGGCCAGCGCGTCGAGCAGATCGACAGCGATACCGCGGCGC
>JBOHMF010000542.1:0-2750 GCA_050730055.1 Allostellaceae bacterium | reverse complement strand
CGTTAAGGGTGTGCGCAGATCGTGCGCCAGATTGTCGGAGACCTGCCGGTTCGCTTCCACCAACTCCTCGATGCGGGCGAGCATCGCGTTCAGGTTTTCCGCCAACTCATCCCACTCGTCCCCGGTGCCGCGCAACGGGATGCGCTGTCCCAGCCCACTGCGCATGATGGCGCGGCTGGTGGCATTGATGGCCTCGATGCGCGAGACCGAGCGCCACGAGGTCGAAACCCCGGCCGCCACCGCGAGCAGGATCAAAAGCCCGACCGCTCCGCCAAGAGCGAACGCCAGCGACCGGTCGAAATGCTGCAACGCCTGTTCCGCCCCGACGCCACGCGCGGCGATTGCGCGGGCAAAGGACAGGCTCACCCAATAGGCATAGGCGAACAGCCCGATGATCGCCGCGCCGACAACACCGATATAGACCGCCGCCAGCTTGAGCGTCGAAGAGCGGAGCGTCTTACCGAGGAGCACGGAGGCGAAACCCGACGCCGCGCACGGTGTGGATCAGCGGGTAGGCTTGGCCGTGGTCGAGCTTGCGGCGCAGCCGGCCGACATAGACATCGATCACATTGGTCATCGGGTCAAAATGCAGATCCCACACGTGTTGCAGCAGCATCGCGCGGGAGACGACCTCGCCGGCGTTGCGCACCAGATATTCCAGCAACTGAAACTCGCGCGGCAACAGCTCGATCGTCCGGCCCTGCCGGCGCGCCGCTCGGGCCAGGAGATCGAGTTCGAGATCGCCGACGCGCAGCAGGGTCTCCTTCATCACGGTGGCGCTGCGCCGCGTCAGCGCATCGACCCGAGCCAGCATCTCGGCAAAGGAAAACGGTTTGACGAGATAGTCGTCGCCCCCGGCGCGCAAGCCCCGCACGCGCTCCTCGATCTCGCCGAGAGCGCTGATGATGAGAGCCGGGGTGGCGATCCCTTGCCCGCGCAGATGCTGGATCACCGCGATCCCGTCGATGCCGGGGAGCAGCCGATCGACCGTTATCACCGCGTAATCGGCGGCACCGGCGAGGCGCAACGCGCTCGCGCCGTCGCCAGCGAGATCGACCGCGTACCCGCCCCCCGTGAGACAATCGACAAGCTGACCGGCCGTCTCGCGGTCGTCCTCGATGACCAGAATGCGCCGTATGCTGCCGGTCAAGCTGTCCTCCTCCGCATGGTTTCGACTGTAAGAGAATTGCTCGCGCCCTCTCGGGACCGCGGATGAGCCTCTGCGGTCCCGCTCCCGATGCCTCGCGGATACGCATATCCCATCCGCCGGGGCTCAAACACTGACTTTCCCGTTAGGAATCGCCGCCCGGAGGGAGCACGGCTGCGCGCCCCGAAGAGATGGCGGAAGAGGCAGGAGTCGAACCTACCGAGGACACCGCAAGCGCCCTCCAACGGGTTTGAAGCCCGCGCGCCCCACCGGGGACGATACTCTTCCCGGCCTCAGCCGTTTCAATCCGCCCGGCAGCCGCAAGATGGATTTCAGCCGTCTTGCGGCTCGGGACAACCAAACACTCCGCCCCCGCCGCGCAACGAGACGCGGGCATCGCCGACGCGGCGGGTCACCCCGATCCTATCAAAAAATTCGAGGATCTCGATCGCCAGATTGCGGCCGACGCCGGTGCGCTCGTTAAATCCTGCCGCGGTGAATGTGCCGTCGGAAGACGTCGCGGCGAGCGCGCGCGCGGTATTGGCGAGAGCGGCCAAGGTCTCGGGCAGAAAATAGCGGTTGTCGGCGATCTTGGCGACCCGCCCGAAGCGCTCGACGCGCGCGAGAAACCGCGCGGTGGCAGTCGGATCGAGGGCCAGCAGTTCGGCCAGTTCGCGCACCCGCGGCGGGCGCAGCCCGGCGGCCGCGAGAAGCGGCAGCACGCGCGCCCATAGCCGCTCGTCGGCGGCGACGAGGCGCGATTGATGCTCCTTGAGGCGCCAGGCCGCGCCGGTGCGCATGATGCGTCCGGCCGCGGCCAGTTCGGCCAGCGCGGCTTCCAGAACGGGCGGCGGCGCAGTGCCGAGAAGGCGCGCCAAGAGAGCCGGCTGGGTCGGTCCGAGCGCATCGGGCTGCTCGCGGTGCCAGCACGCCAGCGCCGCGACGATCGCCTCGCCGAGCGCGGCAAACCGGTCCCCGCTGACGGCGTAGGCGGGTGGATGGCCGATCGCGCGGTGCGTGCCGCGAGCGAGAAGCGCCGCGATCTCATTTGGCCCCAGGTTGCGCGCCAGCACCCAGCGCGCCAGATCGACCACTCCTTCGAGCGCGAGACGGCGCGCGAGCGCGCGGGCCGTATCGGGATCGGTGATCGCTTCCAGCACAGCGAGCCGCGCCGGGGTGCGGCGGCCGCGGCGCGGCGCAAACGGATCAATGACCCGCCCGCCGGCCAAAGTATGTCGTGCGGCGTGATCGCGCAGCACCGCGCGGTCACCCCACAGGGCGCCGATCGGATGCGCGAGATCGAGCTGGACATAGCCGCTTTCGCCCGGTGCGATCGCCGCACCTGCCAGCACGGCGAGGCGGCCGACGACATCCTCGGTGCCGAGATGGAGATGCACCGGCAGCCCGTCCCGCAGCGGCGCCGGCGTCAGGCGCGAGGCGCGCAGCCACAGATCGAGCCGCCCGCTCGGGGCGTGCCGCTCGGCCGCGATCAGCCAGTCGCCGCGCGCCGGCGCGCCACCTTCGGGAAAGGAACCGGCAATTGCGACGGCGCAGCGCTCGCCGCGGGCCGCGCGCGCAACCGGCTGGTTGTGCGCGTGCAGGC
>JBOHMF010000541.1:0-2767 GCA_050730055.1 Allostellaceae bacterium | reverse complement strand
CTGCCAGACCGGCGCGCGTTTGGCGAGAAAGGCGTCGATCCCCTCCTCGGCGTCGGCCGCCAGCATGTTGGTGGTCATCACCTCGGCGGCATAGCGATAGGCGGCGGCCAGATCAAGCTCCGCCTGGCGGTAGAATGCTTCCTTGCCGATCGCCACGGTGCGGGCGGATTTGCCGGCGATCCGCCGGGCCAGATCGGCGACCGCCTGATGCAGCTCGGCCGGCGGCACGACGCGGTTGACAAGCCCGCGCGCGCACGCGGTCGTGGCGTCGATCAACTCGCCGGTCAGCAGCATCTCCATCGCCGGTTTGCGGCCGACGGCGCGGGTCAGCGCTACCATCGGGGTCGAGCAGAAGAGGCCGATATTGACCCCGGGCGTGGCAAAACGCGCCTCCGCGGCGGCGATGGCGAGATCGCAGGTGGCGACGAGCTGACAGCCGGCCGCGGTGGCGATGCCATGCACCTCGGCGATGACCGGTTTTGGCAGACGGACGATCGCCAGCATCAGTTCGCCGCACCGGGCAAAGATGCGCTCATAGGTCTCGCGCCGCGGATCGGCGCGCAATTCCCGGAGATCGTGACCGGCGCAAAAAGCCGGCCCCATGCCGGCGAGGACGACGACGCGGACCCGCGCATCCTGCCCGGCCGCGCCGAGAGCGGCGGTCAATTCCTCCATCAGCGCCAGCGACAGCGCGTTGCGCGCCGCCGGCCGGTTGAGCGTGAGACGCAGGACGCCATCGTCCTGTTCGCGCAGCAGAAGGGAAGCCTCCTCGCCCGTCTTTGGCATCGCCGACATCGCTCGCCCTCCTCGTCCCGCTTCCCGCTCGCCCACTCTTGCGCGCGCGCGCCGGCGCGGCAAGACCGATGATCGACCCCAAGCGCACCCTGCGCAAGCAAGGCTGCCCTTGACGGCGGCAGGACGATCGCTTAAATGGCCGGCTTTTCGCGGGGACGGCGGCGCGTTCTCCCGCATCACTTCGAGACCCCTCGCGATGAAGACCTTTTCGGCCAAGCCATCCGATATCGACAAGAAATGGGTGCTGATCGACGCCAATGGATTGGTGCTCGGCCGGCTCGCCTCGATCATCGCCCTGCGCCTGCGCGGCAAGCACAAGCCGACCTTCACCCCGCACATGGACTGCGGCGACAACATCGTCGTCGTCAATGCCGAGAAGGTGGCGCTGACCGGCAACAAGGCGCAGCACGACATCTTCTACTGGCACACCGGCTATCCGGGCGGGATCAAGGGACGGTCAAAGGGGGCGATCCTGACCGGCCGGCATCCCGAGCGGGTCATCGAAAAGGCGGTCGAGCGGATGATGCCGCGCGGGCCGCTCGGCCGGCAGATGATGAAGAACCTGCGGGTCTTTGCCGGCCCCGATCACCCCCATGCCGGAACACAGCCGATCCCGCTCGATGTCGCCGCGATGAACCGCAAGAATTCGAGGGCATGACCATGGCCGACGACGACAAGCCGACCGACCGTTCGGCCAACCCGCCTGCCAGTGGCTCCGGCGGCCAGCGCGGGCAGACCTTTCAGGGTCTGGCGAGCCTGCGCCAGGCGATGGCGTCGGCGCGTCCGGCCGCTCCGGCGGTGACGGAGGCCGGTCCGCCGCCGACGGATCTGCCGGAACCGCGCCGCGATGCGCTCGGCCGCTCCTACGCAACCGGCAAGCGCAAGAATGCGGTGGCGCGGGTGTGGATCAGGCCGGGCGGCGGCAACATTACCGTCAACGGCCGCGAGAGTCCGGTCTATTTCGCGCGCCCGGTGCTGCGCATGTTGATCAACCAGCCCTTTGCCACGGCCGACCGGCTCGGTCAGTTCGACGTGTGGTGCACGGTCGAGGGGGGTGGGCTGTCCGGTCAGGCGGGCGCGGTGCGGCACGGGATCAGCCGGGCCTTGACCCTCTATGAGCCGGGACTGCGCCCGGTGTTGAAGAGCGAGGGCTTTCTGACCCGCGACAGCCGCGTCGTCGAGCGCAAGAAATACGGCCGCCACAAGGCCCGCCGCCGCCCGCAGTATTCCAAGCGCTAGGCGCGGGGGACGTGCGGTTCGCGATCGCGATCCCGACCGATGCCGCTTCGTGGCGGCTGGTGCGCCGTGCCGAGGAACTGGGCTTTGCCCGAGCCTGGTTTTACGACACCAAGATGCTGAGCGCCGACCCGTTTGTGGCGATGGCCGCCGCGGCGCTCAAGACCAGCACGATCCGGCTCGGCACCGGCGTCCTGATCCCGTCAAACCGGCTCGCGCCGGTCGCCGCCAACGCCTTCGCTTCGCTCAACAAGCTGGCGCCTGGGCGGATCGATTTCGGGGTCGGCACCGGCTTTACCGGGCGCCGCGCGATGGGGCTGGACGCGATCCGCCTCAAGGACCTGGAGGCGTATGTCCGTCTCGTCATGGCGCTCTTCGCCGGCGAGACGGTCGAGACCGAAATCGAAGGGAAGCGGCGTCTGATCCGCCTGTTGAACCCCGAACTGGGCCTCGTCAACACCCGCGACCCGATCGGTCTTTACATCGCGGCGACGGGGCCGCGCGCGCGGGGCTTGACGGCAAGGCTCGGCGCCGACTGGATCAGCACGATCGGCGAGGCCGCAGCGGCAAGCCTCGCTTTGCGCGAGATGCGCATAGGGCGCGAGGCCGCCGGGCACGGCGGCGCGTTCGACTCGGTGCTGCTGACCGGCGGGGCGATCCTCGCCGCCGACGAACCCGCCGACAGCCCGCGTGCCGTCGCGCAGGCGGGACCTCGCGCGGCGATGCTGTTGCACCG
>JBOHMF010000540.1:0-2786 GCA_050730055.1 Allostellaceae bacterium | reverse complement strand
ACCGATGTCGGCGGCACTGCACAGCCCGCGAGGCACGACGCGCAGGCGGTGGTTGTAGGGGCCGATGCGCTCGACCGCGCGCACCGCGCGGGGGCCGAGGCGGGCGCCGGCACGGTTGGTGACGCCAAGATCCATCGGCACGCCGACCAGCGCCACATCGAGACCGCCGGCGTCCGGCTCGTCGAGCGCCGCGGGCCGCCACGGCAGATCGAGAAATGTCGAGAGGTCGGCGTAGGGTTTGCTGCGCCGCTGCGGGCCGGTGAAGGCGAGATCGAGCGCCGCCTTGAACTCCGGCGGCGCCACCGCGCTCTCCGCCGCCTCGGCGTATCTGGCGCGCAGAGCGTCAAGCTTATGCCGGTCAAACATGGCTCAGTGGCCTCCGCGCACGCGCGGCATGATCAAGGTCTTCCACGGGTCCGGCATCTCGCCGACCGCGACCTCAATGAGGGTCGTGCCGCGCCGCTTCAGCGCGGCGGCGAGTTCGCGGCGCAACCCCTCGGGGCTGGACGTGCGCACCCCGGCGAGGCCAAAACTCTCGGCCAGCTTTGGGAAGTTCGGGTTTTCCAGATCGACGCCAATAAGGCGGTTGCCGTAATCCTCCTTCTGCATGCGCCGGACATTGCCAAAGGCGCCGTCGGCAAAGACAATGGCGACGATGTCAATACCGTGCTTTGACGCGGTCGAGAGTTCCTGGACATTGTACATAAAGCCGCCGTCGCCCGAGATCGAGACCACCGGCAGATCGGGACGCGCCACCTTGGCGCCCAAAGCGGTCGCAAAACCAAAGCCGAGCGTCCCTTGATAGCCGCTGTGGATATAGGTGCGCGGGGCGTAGACCGGGAAGGCGATGCGCCCGACATAACCCACCTGGGTCAGATCCTCGACCGCGATCCCTTCGTCTGGGAGTTCGGCGCGGATCGCATCGAGATAGGCGCATTGCGGCCCGAGCCGGGCGGCGAGATCGGCGCGGGTGCGCGCCTTCAGTGTTGTGAGCTCGTCGCGGCGCGACGGGCGCTTCTGCGCCCGGCGGCTGAGCGCGTCATAAAGCACGGCGAGCGCCTCCCTGGCGTCGGCGACGATGCCGACCGCCGGCCGCGTGATGCGGGTGATCTCGACCGGGTCGATGTCGATGCGGATCAGCTTCAGATCCTCGTCAAAGCCCCAGCGCATCTGCGGCTGGTTGAGGCGGGTGCCGATGGCGAGCACGACATCGGCCTCGCGCCACAGCGCGTGCCCGGCGACAGCCGATTGGGCGAGGTCATGGCGGTCGCTCAAGATCCCCTTGCCGCCGACAAAGCTGACAACCGGGGCTTCCAGCATCTCGGCGAGCGCCAGCACCTCCACTCCGGCGTTGACGGCACCGCTGCCGACAAAAAAGAGCGGCTTTTTGGCGGCGGCGAGAAGATCCGCCGCCCGCGCGATCAGTTCCGGGTCGGGCGGGGGCGGGTCGGGCGCCGGCTCGGCCGCAGGCAGGGAGACAGCGCTCTCGCGCGCCAGCACATCGGGCGGCACTTCGAGACCGACCGGGCGCGGCCGCCCGTCGCGCAACTGCCGGAACGCCTCGTTGACAAGCTTGCCGGTCTCGCTCGGGTGATTGATCCGTCCGGCCCATTTGGTCAGGCTCCTGAGGATGGCGAGCTGGTCCGGGATCTCGTGCAGGAGGCCAAAGCCGCGGCCGATCGAGTCCGAAGGGATCTGGCCGCTGAGGCACAGGACCGGCGCATTGGTCGCGTAGGCGGTGGCGAGCGCGGCGGTCGTGTTCAAAAAACCCGGTCCCGGCACCACCGCATAGGTCCCGATCCTGCCGCTCGCGCGGGCATAGCCGAGAGCCATGTATGCGGCGCCCTGCTCGTGCCGCGTATGGATGACGCGCAGCGCCTCGCCGGCATCGTAAAAGGCGACAAAGAGCGCGTCGTTCTGCACCCCCGGCAGCGCAAAAATCGTGTTCACCCCGTTCCGGCGCAGCATTTCCACCAAGGCGCCGCCGCCCGTCATCCGTGCCATTTTCTTTTCCTCCCTCGCTAATCGTTCGGCGCCGCCCCTACACGAAACGATAACGATAGGCGTTGCCGTGGCGCACGATGCGGCCGGCCGAGGGGTCCGGGAAATGCGCCGGCAGCAGCAGCGTGCCGCCGGCGGCGTGCTCCTCGATGAGGCGGGTGCGCGTCGTGCGCGACAACTCCATGTCGCTGCATGCCCGCGTCGACCATTCCGGTTTGGCGAGCTGAAGCTGATGGTGCACGACATCGCCGAGAAAGACCGCATGGTCGCCCTGTGAGCGGGCGTGGATGACGATGTTGCCGGGGGTGTGACCGGGCGCGCCTTCAAACCACAGCCCGTCCTCCATCGCGAAATCGTCCGCGACGAGGAGCGCCTGACCGGTGCGCACGACCGGCAGCACGCTGTCCTCAAAGGCGGTGCGGTGCGGCGTGTCCTCGCCGCGCTGCGCCACCCCTTCCCAGTGCGCGAACTCGCGCCGGGCCATGACATAGCGCGCCTTGGGAAAGGTCGGGACCCAGCGTCCGTCGATGAGGCGCGTGTTCCAGCCGACGTGATCCCAGTGCAGATGCGTGCACATCACGTAATCGACTTCCTCCGGCCGGACGCCGATGGCGGCGAGATCGGCGAGATAGGAGGTGCGCAGACGATGGAACTGCGGCCGGCTGGGGCGCTCCTTGTCGTTGCCGAGGCAGGAATCGATGAGGATGGTGTGATGCCCGGTCCGCACCACAAAGCTGTGAAAGCTGAAGATGAGCCGGCCGCTCTCGGGATCGATCAGGCGCGGT
>JBOHMF010000539.1:0-2791 GCA_050730055.1 Allostellaceae bacterium | reverse complement strand
GTCGTGCCGATGCCGGCGAAACCCACCGCGGGACCGCGCTATGGCGCGGGAGAGCAGCGCGCGCTCGACCGGGTGATCGACAATGTGCAATAGCCCTCGCAGCGACCGGGCGGGCTTCCCATCTGTGAGGCTACGGAGAGGGCAGAGCCGATCGTGATCTCCGACCCCTTTGATACCGATCATTTTCACGAGGAGTGCGGCGTCTTTGGGGTGTACGGCCACCCCGACGCGGCGGCGCTCACCGCCCTTGGTCTGCACGCCTTGCAGCATCGCGGGCAGGAGGCTGCCGGCATTGTCGCCTATGACGGCGAGCAGTTTGGCGCCCATCGCGCGATGGGTCATGTCGGCGACAATTTCAACTCGAAGGAGGTCATCGGCCGGTTGCGCGGAAATGCCGCGATCGGTCATGTCCGTTATGCCACGACGGGCGAAGTGGCGCTGCGCAACGTGCAGCCGCTGTTTGCCGATTTCGCCTTTGGCGGCCTCGCCATCTGCCACAACGGCAATCTGACCAATTCCTACCGGCTGCGCCGCGCGCTGGTGCGCCGCGGCAGTCTGTTCCAATCAACGAGCGACACCGAGGTCATCGTTCATCTCATCGCCACCAGCCTCAAGGGCACCGTCGTCGAGCGGCTGACCGAGGCGCTGCGCCAGGTTCAGGGCGCCTATTCGCTGGTCGCCCTGTCGCAGGAAGCGCTGATCGGGGTGCGCGATCCCCTGGGCGTGCGCCCGCTGGTTCTCGGGCGATTGGGCGAAGCCTGGATTCTCGCTTCGGAAACCTGCGCCCTCGACATCATCGGAGCGGAATTTGTCCGCGATGTCGAGGCCGGCGAGATCGTCATCATCGACCCCGGCGGGGTCAAAAGCCTGATGCCGTTCGGCCGCAGCGACAGCCGGTTCTGCGTCTTTGAATACATCTACTTTGCGCGGCCCGACAGCATCGTCGAGGGCACCAGCGTCTACGAGGCGAGAAAACGCATCGGCCGCGAACTCGCGCGCGAAAGCCCCGTCGCGGCTGACATCGTCGTCCCGGTTCCCGATTCGGGCGTGCCCGCCGCGCTCGGCTACGCCCTCGAATCGGGGCTGCCCTTTGAGCTCGGCATCATCCGCAACCACTATGTCGGCCGCACCTTTATCGAGCCGACCGACCAGATCCGCCATTTGGGCGTGCGCCTCAAGCACAACGCCAACCGCGCCAATCTGAAGGGCAAGCGCGTCATCCTCGTCGATGATTCGATCGTGCGCGGCACCACCTCGATCAAGATTGTCGCGATGGTCCGCCAGGCCGGGGCGCGCGAGGTGCACATGCGCATCTCCAGCCCGCCGACCCGCCATCCCTGCTTTTACGGGATCGCCACGCCGCAGAAGGAAGAACTGCTCGCCGCCCGCCTCGATGTCGCAGAGATGGCCAAATACATCGGCGTGGACAGCCTCGCCTTTCTGTCGATCGCGGGTCTCTACCGGGCCTTGGGGCGGCCCGCGCCTCGGCCCGCGCCGTTTTGCGACGCCTGCTTTACCGGCGAATACCCGATCCCGCTGATCGATGCCGATGACGGCCAGCCCGTGGCGCAACTCTCGCTGCTCGCCGAGGCGGGCGGCCAGTGAGCCTGAACCCTGATCCGGCGCCGGGCCGGCTCGCCGGCAAGGTGGCGCTTGTCACCGGCGCCTCGCGCGGCCTCGGCGCCGCGGTCGCCGTGTGCCTCGCCGCCGAGGGCGCCCATCTCGTCCTGGCCGCGCGCACAACGGGCGGTCTCGAAGAGGTTGACGACCGGGTTCGTGCATTGGGCGGTCATGCCACGCTGGTGCCGCTCGATCTGCGCGAGCTGGCGCGGATCGACGATCTCGCCGCGGCCGTGTACCAGCGCTGGGGACGGCTCGACATCCTCGTCGGCAACGCCGGCGAATTGGGCGTGCTGTCGCCGCTCGGGCACATCCCGCCGGAGACCTGGGCCGAGGTTCTGGACATCAACCTCAACGCCAACTGGCGGCTGATCCGCGATTTTGATCCGCTGTTGCGCGCCGCGCCGGCGGGGCGCGCGATCTTTGTCACCAGCGCGGTGGCGCGCGAGCCGTCCGCCTATTGGGGCGCCTATGCGGTGAGCAAAACCGCCCTCGAAATGCTGGTCAAGATCTACGCTGTCGAGATCGCCCGGACGCGGGTGCGCGCCAACCTGATCGATCCCGGCATCGTGCGCACGAGACTGCGCGCGCGCGCCTTCCCCGGCGAGGACCCGGCGCGGTTGCCAATGCCGGAAAGCGTGACCAAAACCTTTCTTGCCCTCGCCGTGCCGGAATGCACAAAAAACGGCGCAGTCGTCAGGGCCGCCGTCCCGCCCTTGCCCGCAGAGGCAGACGGTTAAGACTCCGGCCGGTCGGTTGGGCCGATAGTTCGTTCGGAACCGAATTGATTGCCGCGGACATCGCGCAAGCGCCATGCCATATTCTGGCTCGATGCTTTCACGGCCTCGAGCCCGGGAGATCGACTCATGATAACCCTGTGCATTTGCTATAAATTCAACCCTGAAAAGCTTGCTGATATTACGCAGTATTTTGAAAACGAGCAGCGCGTGATTGAACGAAGCGGGGGCAGGATCGTCGGATATTTTCTGCCAACCGACTTTGCCGGGGCGAATGATGAGGCCATCGGGCTGATCGATCTGCCCTAGCTCGCCGCTTATGAGGAATACCGCCAAAGATTGGCCGATGACCCCGAGCACAAGGAAAACATCGCCCGCTTGCAGCACAGCGGCGCCGAGGTGGCGATGAACCGATCCTTTATCCAACGCGTCCC
>JBOHMF010000538.1:0-2794 GCA_050730055.1 Allostellaceae bacterium | reverse complement strand
TGGACGCCGGCACCGACATCCAGGCGCCCGATCTCGCAATGCTCGATCTCTATTGCGCGCGCGTGGCGAGCGCGGTCGGACACCTCTCGGTGCATGTCTTTGGCGATGCCGGCGAGAACGCTCACGCCGTCGCCGAGGCGCTCGGGCGGGCCCTGCAACTGACCAACATCCTGCGCGATCTTGATGAGGACGCGCGCCGCAACCGGCTCTATCTGCCGCGCGAACTGCTGGACCGGCACGGCATCCGCGACAGCGAACCTCTGGCGGTGCTGCGTCATCCGGCCCTGCCGGCGGTGTGCCGCGATCTCGCCGTGCTGGCGGAAGAGCACTTCCGGCAGGCGGCGCGCGCGATGGCCTTGTGCTCGCGCCGGGCGATGCGGCCGGCCGCGGTGATGGCGGCGTTCTACCGCGCCACGCTCGCGGTACTCCTGGAAGCCGACTGGCGCCACCCGGAGCAGCGGGTGCGGCTGTCAAAGGCCAGAAAGCTCTGGCTGGTGCTCCGGCACGGGGTATTATGAGCGAGCGGACCCACATTGTCGGCGCCGGCTTGGCCGGGCTGTCCGCTGCGGTGCGGATTGCCGCCGAAGGGTGCCCCGTCACACTCTACGAGGCCGGCCCGCAGGCCGGCGGGCGCTGCCGCTCCTATTTTGATGGCGAGCTTGGCGTGCGCATTGACAACGGCAACCATCTGCTGCTCGCCGGCAATCGCGCCGCGCTCGATTATGTCGCCCGGATCGGCGCGCGCGATACGCTCTGCGGCCCGCCCGAGGCGGCGTTTCCCTTTATCGACAGCGAGAGCGGCCGGCGCTGGACCTTGCGGCCAAACCGCAGGGCGGTGCCGTGGTGGATCTTCAGCCCGGCCCGGCGGGTGCCGCAGACGCGCGCCCGCGATTATCTGGCCGTGCTGAAACTGGCCGGCGCGCGACCCGAGGCGACCGTGGGGCGGGTGCTGGATCGACACACGGTGCTGTTCCGCCGGCTATGGGCGCCGCTTGCCGTCGCTGCGCTCAATACCGAGGTCGAGCGCGCTTCGGCCCTGCTGTTCTGGCACATTCTCGCCGAGACGCTCGGTCATGGCGGCGCCGCCTGCCGGCCTCTGGTGCCGCGGGAAGGGCTGTCCGAGAGCCTTGTTGATCCGGCGCTCGCCCGCCTGCGTGCGCTCGGCGCCGAGATCCGTTTTGGGGCGCGGGTGCGGCGCCTCGGCTTTGCTGGCGAGCGCGCTTCTGAACTCGTCTTTGACGAGGACTCGATCCCGCTCGGCGCTGGCGATCAGGTTGTACTCGCCGTGCCGGCGCCGGTCGCTGCGCGGCTGGTGCCCGGTCTTGTCGCGCCCGACGCCTTTGCGCCGATCGTCAATGCGCATTTCCGAATTGTGCCGCCCACGGGTTCGCCGCTCTTTATCGGGGTGGTCGGCGGCGCCGCGGAATGGATCTTCCGCAAGCCTCGGGTCCTCTCGGTGACGGTCAGCGCCGCCGAGCGATTCGTCGATCGTCCGGCCGAGGAGCTGGGCGGTCTGTTCTGGCGCGATGTCGCGCTCGCCTACGGTCTGCCGGCAACGCCGGTGCCGCCGGTGCGCATCCTGAAGGAGCGCCGCGCCACCTTTCTCGCCAGCCCGGAACAACTGCGGCTGCGGCCGCGGGTAACGACGGGTTGGACAAATCTTCACCTTGCCGGCGATTATGTCGAAACAGGTTTGCCCGGTACGATAGAAGGGGCGATCCGTTCCGGCTTTGCCGCGGCCGGTCTCGTTCTCGATGCGAGGTCCCGGCGCGGCGCCGCGGTGCGGGGCTGGGATCGCCGACCCAGTCGGAGTTTGGGCGGGATTGCGCGGACGGCACGACGGCGCCGCCCTCCCGCCCCGGTCACCCCCGAGAAGCAACAAGAACAGCGTGTCCCGCCATGAACAACGAAACAACCGCGCGCGAAGGCCGGCATTCCCCCCGCCAGGCAGTGCTTCCGGGGCTCGACGAGGCGATCGCCCGCGCCGGCGAATCACTGGTGGCGCTGCAACATGGCGATGGGCATTGGGTGTTCGAACTGGAAGCAGACGCGACGATCCCGTCCGAATTCATCATGCTGCAACACTATCTCGGGCGCAGCGAGCCGGAGCTCGAGGCCCGGCTGGCCGCATACATCCGCGCCGGCCAGGGTGAGGACGGGGGCTGGCCGCTGTTCTATGGCGGCCGCATGGATTTGAGCACCTCGGTCAAGGCGTATTTTGCGCTGAAGGCGGCGGGCGACGCGCCGGACCTGCCGCACATGGCGCGGGCCCGCAACGCGATCCTCGAACGGGGTGGGGCGCGCCACGCCAATGTCTTCACCCGCATTGCCCTGGCGCTCTATGGCGAGGTCCCGTGGCGGGCCGTGCCGGTCATGCCGGTCGAACTGATGCTGCTGCCGCAATGGGGTCCGTTTCATATCGCCAAGGTGTCGTACTGGTCGCGCACGGTGCTGGTGCCGCTTCTGGTGCTGATGGCCTTGCGGCCGCAGGCCAGAAACCCGCGTCGCGTCACGGTGCGCGAGTTGTTTGTCGAGCCGCCCGAGACGGTGCGCGACTGGATCATCCCGACGACCTCCTCGCCGGTGGCGCTCGCCTTTGGCATGCTCGACCGGGCCTTGCGTCGGGCCGAACCCCACTTTCCCGCCGACGCGCGGCGCCGCGCGATCCACAAGGCGGTCGGTTTTGTCACCGAGCGGTTGAACGGCGAGGACGGTCTCGGCGGCATCTTTCCGGCGATGGCGAACGCGGTGATGATGTTTGATGCGCTCGGCTATCCGCCCGATCATCCCGACT
>JBOHMF010000537.1:0-2798 GCA_050730055.1 Allostellaceae bacterium | reverse complement strand
GCGTGGGATCGGATCGTTCGCGCCGGGCATGCGGCCGGAACCTGGCGCCGTTGAGCGCCCCTGGTCGGCCCGTTATGAAAGGAAAAGCCATGGGCGCTTGCAGGATGGCGTTCGCCCAGCGATCGCCTGCGGCGGTGGGCCAACGCGGCGCGACCGCTTGCGCTCCCCCGCGCGCGCGGGCGGACTGTCTCGAACAATTGCTGGAAGCCTTCCGCGACATCCTTGATCGCGACGACATCCACCAGGCGGCGCGCCGGCTGACGCTGGTCCAGCAGTGGATTTGCGAGGAGGCCGCAACCGCCGCCGCCGATCCGATCTTTGCCGATTTGCCGACCGGCTGACATTCTGCCGTCCTGCCTCACGATCCCTCCGGGACGAGCAACTGCTCGATCTCGGCGATCTTTTGCGCGATCTGCTTGGGATCGATCTGGTAGGAGCCGGAGAGGATCGCACTCTGCAATTCGGCAACCCGCGACTGATCGATCGCGGGAATGCTCCTGCCCGCCGTCGCGATCGTCGCCAGCAGCAGCTCGGCCCGCGCGACATCGGCCGAATCCACCGCGCCGGGCGCCGGTTGCGCCGCCGCTCCGCCCTGTGCCGGCGGCGCCTGTGCCGACCCGGTCAACGCGACATCCGGTGGTTGTGTCGGGTTCACCGCATGAATGGAATCGGGCATCCTTCTCTCCCGCTGCCGGCGGTCCTGCCGTCAGACACTCTCACAAGCGAGCGCATCCGGAAACACCTTCCGCCAGAGGGCGGCGAGTTCTTCGAGCGCTACCCGCCCCGCCGCAACCGCTTCGCGATCGTCCCAGGCATTTCCTTTGAGAATGGCCGCCAGCGCATACTGGTAGACGCCGGCCAGGCACTCGGACAGCGGCCCGCGCTCGATGCCCGATAGTCCGAGCATGAATTCGACGACCTTTGCCGCCGAATCGAGCGCCTTGATCTTTTTCGGGCGATTCTTCTCGGCGATCGCCGCTTCGGCTTGCAGCAGAAACGTGCGCGCCGCATCGAGCGCCATCTTCATGAATTCCGCCGGCTCGGCACCGATGCCCTCGACCGCACGATAGGCGGCAACACCGCCCCAGGACTCTGTTCCGTCCATCGCTTATCCTCCCGAGCCGCTGGGCTGGTTGAAGTAAGTGCTGAGAAAATTACTGACGGTGCTGAGCTGCTGCAGCGTCGCCTGGGCGGTGCCGTACTGCTGGGTGAGAAGCAGCGTCTCCTGCTGCGCCTCCTGCTGCAACGCCGCGATCTGCTGGTTCATCCCGGTGAGCGTGCTGTTGAGACCGGCGATCTCGGTGGTGAGGCTGCCGGTGCCGCTCGCCAGCGCCGAATTGGTGATGCTGGTGAGGGTGCCAAAGAGACCCTGCCCGACCGTCACCTGACCGAGAGCGCCCGTCACCCCGGCCGCGATCTGCAAGGCCAGCCCCTCGGCCGGCCCGGGGCCGGTGACGGCCATCACGTCCCCGGTTCCGCTCGCCGCCTGCCCGTTGACGGTGCCGGTCACCGTACTCCCGCTGTTCGCGGTGACATCGACCGCATAGGTCCCCATCTGGGCCGCCCCGATGCTCTGCACCGAGACATCGGGATTGCTTGCCGTCGCCGCTTCGCCGAGAAGCGCCGAGACGGCGCCGTAATCGGCCTCTGCGGCCGCCTGAAACGCCGCGTCGCTGAAGGTGACCGTGCCGCCGCTGGTGACGCTAAAGCCGATCGAACTGAGCGAGCCGTAGGGCGTATTCTGCGCGGCTCCCGTGGCCGGCGCGGTGATCGCGCCGAGAAGCGCGGTGCGCAGCACGTCGAGACCGACATCTCCGAGCAGCGGCCCGCCGCCGCTGGTCGGGTTGTACGTGTCATACTGGCCGATCGTGTTCAGAACGCTGTTGAGCGCGGTGACCAGGGCGTTTGCCGCCTGATCGAGCGCGGTGACGCTCTGGCTGACCTGGACCGTCGCCGAACCGCTCGCCGCCAGGGTCAGGGTCAGCCCCGGCACCACCCCCGCGATGGTGTTGGTGCCGCTGCTGATCGCGATGCCGTTGAGGGAAAACCCGGCATTCGCGGCCGCCGCGGTCCGGGTCAAGCCGGACGCTCCGGCATGGTAGCTCAGCCCCGAGAGTCCCCCGGAACCGCTGACCGTGAAGGCATTGGCGGCCCCGGTCGCATCGCTGGTCACGACCAGGTGATAGGCCGTGCCGTCAAACAGCACCGCGGCTTCCACCCCGGCATGAGCCTCGTCGATCGCGCTGGCGATGCCGGAGAGGGTGCCCTGACCGCCGGCGATCGTGACGGTCGTGGCCGACCCGCTGCCGACCCGGATCGTCAACGACCCCGTGCCGACGCTGGCGCTGGCGCTGGCATAGCTCGACGAGATCAGGCTTTGCGCCGCCGCCAGATGAATGTTTGTCAGGCTGTAGGTGCCGAGCGCGGCGGTGTTGGTGACGCTCGCCGAGACCGTGCCGGTGGGACTCGTCGTCACCGTGCGCTGATTGAGGCTTTGCACATCGGCGAGACCGGAAATCGCCGATTGCAGGCCGGTCAGCGCGCTATCGACCTTGTCGAGAGCGGAAATCTTCGCCTCGATCGGCTGTTCCTGGGTTTGCAGCGCATTGGCGGGAGCCTGATACGCTGTGCTCGCCTGCTCGATCAGCGAGGTGATCTGGCTGGAACTGAGCAGACCGGTCAATGCCGCCATGAGTTGATCCATTCCCGTAGGGGCGGGTCAGGCATTGCCAAACCCGCCGCTTGGGGGATCGGGACGGATTTCGCCCCGCCCATCCTGCGCGTGATCCGCCGGCCGA
>JBOHMF010000536.1:0-2801 GCA_050730055.1 Allostellaceae bacterium | reverse complement strand
TGCCCGCACCCCCGAAGGGGACGCGGTCGCGGTCAAGGTGTTGCGTCCGGGCATCGCCAAAGCCTTTGCCCGCGATTTCGACCTGTTTCTGTGGCTCGCAGCGCTTATCGAACGGGTCCAGCCGGCGCTGCGCCGACTGAAGCCGGTCGAGGTCGTCGAGACCCTTGCCGATGTCGTGCAGATCGAGATGGATCTGCGCTTTGAGGCCGCAGCGGCTTCCGAACTCGCCGAGAATTTTGCCGGCGACCCGGATTTCCGCGTGCCGCGCGTCGATTGGCGGCGCACCGGCCGCACCGTCCTGACCCTGGAGCGGATCACCGGCATCCGCATCGACGACCGCGCCGCCCTTCTCGCCGCCGGGCATTCGATCGGCGATCTTCTGGCCAAGGCGTCGCGCGCCTTTTTCAACCAGGTGTTCCGCGACGGCTTTTTTCACGGCGATCTGCACCCCGGCAACATGTTTGTCGCCGCCGACGGCGCCCTTGTCGTCGTCGATTTTGGCATTATGGGTCGGCTCGACCGACGGACGCGCACCTATCTCGCCGACATGCTCCTGGGGTTTCTCTCCGGCGACTACCGGCGCGTCGCCGAGGTCCATTTCGCCGCCGGCTATGTTCCTCCGCGCCGCTCGATCGACGCCTTCACCCAGGCCTGCCGCTCGATTGGCGAGCCGATCTTTGGCAGGCCGTTGCAGGAGATCTCGATCGCCCGGCTTCTCGCGCAACTGTTTGCGGTGACCGAACAATTCGAGATGGAGACGCAGCCGCAACTCCTCCTGCTGCAAAAGACGATAGTGCTGGTCGAGGGGGTCGGCCGGCGCCTCGACCCCGAGGCCAACATCTGGACCCTGGCGCAGCCGCTGATCGAAGCCTGGATGCGGGAGAACCGCGGCCCCGAGGCGCGCTTGCGCGACGGGATCGAGACCCTGATCGAGACCGCCGAGCGTCTCCCGAGCCTCATCGAGAGCCTCGACACGCTGGTCGGCACCTGGGCGCACGAGGGAGTCAGGCTGCACGCCGAAACCCTGATCAAGAACGCTGCTCACCGCGCCCGCGGCCTCATCTTTGTGCTGATCCCGATCTGGGCCGCCGCCGCGGCGCTTGTCGCCATCGCCATCGTGCTGGCCCTGGGGCGGTAGGGATGGGCTTGCGAGGGGGGAAATCGGACCGACCGTACCCACCGTTCGGGGGGCTGTATTTCGTATTCAGCAACGCCGCCCATTTTTTTTCGCATGTGAGCCAATTCACATCCGCCGCAATGATCCGCGGATATCTTGACCACAAGCTCAGATCCGGCCAGGCTCACCTCCAGAAAATACCCTGACTGGACCGTGCTCGGGGGGCATGGGCCCACTGCGCCCCAGCCTCCCACCTCTTGTCGAGAGATCGGAGGCCTCTTTACGGACTCCGTAAAGGAAGGAGTGACGGAAATGTCGCTAACACCAGAGGAAGCACACATATTGAAGCGCGGTGCCGCGGTGCCAGCCGCCACTATTACCGCAGTGGTGAAGACTTGGCACTGCACCACCTTTCCGAACTGTACCGCAGCAGCGCACTTTCTCAATCTACCGCCAGCGCAGGTGGCCGGCGAAGCGTTTGCGACCGATGACGACCACGGCAATATAATCCTTTTCTACTTCCTGTGAGGTCGTCCAAGCCGCGTTCATCTCAATGCAGCGGTTCGCGGCTCGTGAAAACTAGGCCCTCCCCGAGGGCCTTTTCACGTTCAGCGTGATCGCGGGAGCATTCGTTTCATTCAAAAGAATGGCAAGAAGGGCCGAGCTGTCGCTGACCATCAGCGGGGCAGGCTGTGCTCGTCATAGCCGAGGATCTCGTCGGCATTGCGCCGATCGAGATCGGGCAAGGCGTCGCAGCGCCGGCCGATTTCGAGAAACTCGGCGGCGAGGCTGCGGCCATCTCGGCTGCAGCGCACCCGCTGCAAGCGCCCCTCGGCCGCCCGTCTAACCGCGGTCGTGACGCTCTCCCCGGTCAATGCCACCAGTTCGCGCGCAAATCGCCCGGCAGTCGGATCTTTGATATTGAGTGCCATCTCGGGCGGAGTGGATGGGAAGAAACATTCTGCCATCAAAGATGACGCCCTGGCGCGCCGGTGGCAAGCTCGGTCCCATGGATCGGGAGGATCGCGTGATCGGGAAGAAGACCTGCACCGTTGCGGTCGCAGGCGCGGCGATCCAGCTCGCCGAATGGGGCGAGGGGCGGCCGTTGCTGCTGCTGCACGGCAACCCCGACAGCGCCCTGATGTGGGACGGTGTGGCGGGAAACCTGTCGTCGCACTTCCACTGCCTCGCTCCCGATCTGCCGGGGTTTGGGGGTTCCGAGGTGCCCTCGGATTTCGCCCCCTCGCTCGCCGGTATGGCCGGGTTTGTCGAAGCGCTGCGCACAGCGGCCGCGATCGAGGGGCCGCTCGATCTGGCCGGGCATGATTTTGGCGGCCCGTTCGCGCTCGCCTGGGCCTCGCGGCACCCCGAGAAGGTGCGGCGGATCGTGCTGATCAACACGGCCTTTTTCAGCGACTACCATTGGCATTTCTGGGCGCGGGTGTGGCGCACCCCGGTTCTGGGCGAAGTGGCGATGGCGCTCCTCAACCGGCCGCTCTTTGCGCGCGAACTCAGGCGCAACGGCCTCGGTCCGGCTCATATCGCGCGGACCTGGGCCCACATCACGCCGCGGATGAAACGGATGGCGCTGCGCCTCTACCGCGCCGCCGATCCCGCCGCTTTTGCGCCGTGGGAGGGGAAACTGCCGGCGCTTCTCGCGCAAAAGCCGACGCTCGTGCTGTGG
>JBOHMF010000535.1:0-2816 GCA_050730055.1 Allostellaceae bacterium | reverse complement strand
GCAATGCGCCGGCTGCCGGGAGCCGATCGGCGGGTTTGACGCGCTCCCTCTCGGCGAGGGCAACCGGGTGCATCTCGGCGAGGCGCATGGGCTTGATTGTCTCCTTGCCTACGGCCGGCGCTGGCGCGGCGCCGCGACACGGGCGCTCGTGGCGATGGGGTTGCTGCCGCCGGCCGATGATGACGAGGCCGCACCATGACGGCGCAACCCCCGCTCCCCGGCTTTGCGCCGGTTCCCGATAAGCCGCCCCGCCGCCGGTCCTTGTGGCAAGCCGAGATGCGCCGGGCGCTGGCGATCCTCGTCGACGAGCGCGCCCGCGACCGCCAGCAGCACGCAAAGAGTCTCGCGCTCGTGCAAGGGCAGCTATCGGACATCCGCCAGCGCCTCGCCGACCTCGAACGCGCCGCCGGCCTCGCCGATCTCACCCGCGCACCCGCCGGCCGGGACGCGCTGCGCCGCTTTGCCGGGGGCCGGGCATGATCCTGGCCGAGCGCACCTTGCAACTTAAAGTGACCGTCACTTCTCCCTTGCCCATCCCCGGTCGGCCAGATTAAAGTGACGGTCACTTTTCAGGGCGTCCTGTAATGGGCAGAAAAACGATCGGCACGACCCCCATGACCGCAGCGGAACGGCAACGGCGGCGCCGTGCCGGCCTTGCCATGCCGTGGCAACGCGCCCCGGAAGAGCCGCAGGCTTGCGTTCACGTGGAGACGCTCAGGGACCAGCTTATTGACCACGTAGAGACGCTCTCAGACCTGGCCAGTTGCGAACGCAGGATCAGAAAACTCGCGGCAGCCGCCGGTCTGAAAGCGAGAAAATACGTCAGGAGCAAGGGATGCAGCGACAGGTTTACGGCTTGGCTGATTTACGATCCAGGAACGGGAGAAGTCCTCATCGGCGACGACGATGACTTGTGGCTGACCGCAACCGCCGCGATCGCGTTCTGTCGGGGCGTCCTCCATGGCCGCCGCCCAGGCTCTTGATTTCGCCGCCTCGCACAATGGGGTGCCCGGTGACCGTTCGCCGATCGGCGCCATCGCCCCGCGCCGCCTTGCGCACCCGCCTCGAACAGATGCGCTCCGACCTCATCGAGACGATGGTGCGCGACGGCTTTTCGAGCGGCACGGGTGCGCTCCTGGCCCAGATCGCCGCCGCTCTCGACGCTCTCGACAATGCGTCGCAGAGCCTCGCAGAGCGCGCTTCCAGCGCAGCGCGGGATATTCCATCCGATGCTCTATCGTGACAATATCTTGATATATCGTCATGTTTTCGGCAAAAACCGGCGCGAACTTGAAAATATCTAACGCACAACTAACATACCGCGCATGACGCAGGTTGCCGAACCTCGGCGGCGGAGTACGCAACGAAGCGAAACAGCGCGGCTGATGCCTCGCTGCTTTTCCAGGTGGGCTTGGTATCGCTTCAGCCGCGATCGGCGGCGCCGCTACTTGGCGTTGCTGCCGGGTGTTCCGAGTGCGCGCGAGGCCGGGCGCGTTGATGCGATGGTCACATTTGAGTGGCAAGCTCTAAAGGCTGAGGCGCTCGGCACGATACGGAGCGACCGCGAGGCGCGCGAGTTCCGCCGCCTACTTGATCGACTGTTGCGCGATTTCGAGCTGAGTGTTGGGGCGCCGCGCCTCAGTACCGACGAGATCCTGGCCGCGCTGCGCGGCGAGGCGCGCCAGTGAGCCGGCGCCGCGCCGCATCCGCCGCCGCGAGCCAGCTTATCGAGGCCGCGGCCGAGCCGCTGGTGGCACGCTGCATCGCGTCAGCGCTCGCCGGCGACGCGCTGCTGCTGCGGGCGCTTGTCGATCGCTTGGTCCCGCCGCTGCGCTCGCGTCTGGTCAAGGTCGCATTGCCTCGGCTCGGCGGCGCCGCGGATGCGCCGTTGGCGCTGGCGCGGATCGCCGACCTCATCGCGGCGGGCGAGGTTGCGCCGGGCGAGGGCGCCGAGATCGCGCGGGTTGTCGAGAGCTACACCCGCGCCGTCGAGTGCGCCGATCACGAGGCGCGGCTTAGGCTCATCGAGGAGCGCCTTGCGGATGTCTCTTGAGTCCCGCCTCGCCGCTGCCGAGCGGCGCTGCCGGCCGCGCGAGATGACGGTCCTCATCGTCCGCGGCGGGTTTGGCGCGGGCCGCGCGGCCGGCGACAACGGGTTCGCCGCTGAGCGAGCGACTGGCGAGGCTGCGCACGTATTTGCCTCTCGGGCCGAGGCCGGAGCTCGCGCGGCCGGTTGCCGCTGGGTCACGGTCAATCTTGACGCGCCGCGATGACGCGCGTTTTGGCCAATAGCGAGTGCCGCCTATTGGCCTCGGCGCGGTTCCGCGTGCCACAGCGTCCCGCGCTTCCGTGCGCTGGCGCGTCTCCTTTGTGCATTCCCGCCGGTTGCCATTCCCCGGCGGGATCGCCGCGCTCAGAGGCGGCGCGACTTGGCCGCCGGGTTGGTTCTCAGCATCCGGCCAGCCCGGCGGTCCTTTTTTTCAGCGAGGTAAACCATGAGAACGACTGCTGAAATCGAAACCGAGAACCGGGAGACCCGCGAACGCATCGCCCGCCTGGAAAGCCAAATCGGCCGCATCCGCTCGGGACAAGAGGCCGACGAGCGGGACGAGCTCGCCGCGGCGCAGGCGCGCGCCGATGCGGTGGCGGCCCTCTTTGGCGAGCGCGTGCCGTCACCGGGGCTTGGACATGGCGCACTTGCCTACCGCCGCAGTCTGCTGCGGCGCTTCCAGAAGCACAGTCCGCAGTTCAAAGACAGTTCCCTCGGCGGCCTCGATGCGCCGGCGGTCGAACTCGTCGAGCGGCAGGTTTACGCC
>JBOHMF010000534.1:0-2818 GCA_050730055.1 Allostellaceae bacterium | reverse complement strand
CGGGCCTACCGCGCCCTCGTCCCTGCCGCCCTGGGCCAGCGCGGCCTTGTGAAAGGCGGCGACGGCGGCCCGGCTCGGCGCGACAAAGCTGATCGTGCCGCCGTTGGCCGGCGATGCGGGTTTGCCGTCGGCCGGGGTCAGCACCATGAACTCCTCGGCCGTCTGGCCCCAGCACGATCCGCGATCGCCAAAATCCTTGAGACGCTTGCAACCCAAGGGTGCGAGCACGGCATCGTAAAAGGTGCGCGCTCTGGCGAGATCGTTGGTGCCGACAGCGACGTGGGTGAAGATGGCCATGATCCCCTCCCTCGGATGCGATGGGGCCGGTGGCATATTGTTCTGCCGGGAGGGTCGCGGGCAATGCCAAACCCGTCCCCTTTGGAGGAAACACGACCGGTTTTGTGATGCCACCCATCCCGCAGCGCAAGCCGATCGCGGCGGCCGAGATCATCGACCGCCAGACGCGCTCCAGGGTGTTCCACCAGATCAGCGGCGGGATGTTGACCATCGCCTGCCAGATCGGCGTCGCGATCCGCGCGCGCCGCGTCCGCCATAACAGGAGATTTGCCGCCATGAGCCGCGGCCCGGTTCCAGATCCTGTCCACGCCACAAACCAGCGCCGCAATCTGTTGGCTGAACCCGGCAAACCTGTTTAGCTTGTCCGCCATGACCGGCACACGCGACGGCGCGATCGGACGCGCAGAGACATATTTTGACAATGGCGGCTTTGAGGCCGACTTGCGGCGGCGGGTGGCGATCCCGACCACCAGTCAGGAGGAGGGCTCGTTGCCTGCGCTGCGGCAGTATCTCTCGGACGAGATCAGCCTGTCGCTGCGAAAGCTCGAGTACGACTGTGTTGTCTTGCCCAATCCGCGCCCTGAATACGGCCCCTTTCTGATCGCCCGCCGGGTCGAAGACCCCGCCAGGAGCACGGTGCTCACCTATGGCCATGGCGATGTGATCCGCGGCCAGGAGGATCAGTGGCGCAAGGGGCTCTCGCCGTGGACGGTGGTGATCGAGGGCGACCGGATGTACGGCCGCGGCACGGCCGACAACAAGGGCCAGCACACGATCAACATTGCAGCCCTGGCCTGCGTGCTGCGGGAGCGCGGTTCCCTCGGGTTCAATTCGACGATCCTGATCGAGACCGGCGAGGAGACGGGGTCGCCGGGTCTGGCCGATTTCTGCAAAGCCAACAAGGCCGCGTTAAAGGCCGATGCGCTGATCGGGTCCGACGGGCCGCGGCTCGACCACCGCCGCCCGTGCGTGTTTGGCGGCACGCGCGGCACCTTGAATTTCAATCTGAAGCTCACCCTGCGCGAGGGCGGCCACCATTCCGGCAACTGGGGCGGGCTTTTGGCCAACCCCGGCATCATTCTGGCCCATGCGCTCGCCACCATCACCGACGCGCGCGGTCAGATCAAGGTGCCGGAATGGCGGCCCACAACGCTCACCAATTCAGTGCGCGCCGCCCTTGCCGACATCGCTATCGACGCCGGCGAGGACGCGCCCCGGATCGACACGGATTGGGGCGAAGAGCCGCTGACACCGATCGAGCGCGTATTCGGCTGGAATTCCTTTGAGGTGCTGGCCTTCAAAACGGGCAATCCCGACCGCCCGGTCAACGCCATCCCGCCCGGCGCCATCGCCTACTGCCAGTTGCGCTTTGTGGTCGGCACCGATCCGCACGACATCCTGCCCGCGCTGCGGCGTCATCTTGCCAGGCACGGCTTTGGCCGGGTCGAGGTCGAACCGGCGCGCGACGTGGTCATGAATGCCACGCGCCTCGACCCCGAGAACCCCTGGGCGAAATTTGTCGCCCGCTCGATCGAGCACACGGCCGGGCAGAAGCCCCACATGCTTCCCAATCTCGGCGGCTCGCTGCCCAACGAGGTGTTCACCGACATCCTCGGCATGCCGACCGTGTGGGTGCCGCACTCCTACGCCGCCTGCTCGCAGCATGCGCCAAACGAGCACCTGCTGGCGCCGGTCGCGCGCGAGGGGCTCCGGCTGATGACCGGCCTGTTCTGGGATCTCGGCGCCGAGGGGCGGCCGGCATAATCCTTCTGCCGGGAAAAGCATAAGAAAGCGCGGAATGGCCCGTCAGGGCGACCTGTTACGCTCCGCAAGAGTGCCACCCGCCCGGCAGAGGACGCGCACCCGGAGTTCCTGATTCCCCGGCTCCCGATCTCAGGCTTCACGCCTTGGCCGGCCCGCTGATGCGCCCTGCGGGGCCTTTTTCAAGCAAGAGGGTGACATGAAGATCGTCGATATCCGCACGACCGCGCTCAGCACGCGCTGCGAGCCGCCCTATGGCAGCGCTGGCGGCATGATCGCGCGCCGCGGCGCGCTCATCGTCGAGATCGAGACCGACGAGCGCATCACCGGCATCGGCGAGGCCGGGATCGGCGGCGGCGCGACCGCGACCGTCATCGAGAAGGCGCTGAAGCCGATGCTCCTCGGCGAGGACCCGCTGCTGATCGAGGCGCTGTGGCAGCGGATGTTTGCCCGCACCCGCCAGTTCGGCCGGCGCGGCGTCGTTATGAATGCGATGAGCGGCATCGACATCGCTCTCTGGGACATCGCCGGCAAGGTCGCGCGGCTGCCGCTCTATCGCCTCCTCGGCGGCGCTCGCGAGCGGGTCGAGGCCTATGCCTCGGGCGGGTTCTACCAGGAGGGCAAGGCGATCGACGCCCTCGCCGCCGAGGCCGAAGGCTATCGCGCCCGCGGCTTTCGCGGGATGAAGATGAAGATCGGCCGCAACCCCGCGACGCAGACCTCGCTGCGTCATCTTGTCGAAGGCGCCGAGGTCTGTGTC
>JBOHMF010000533.1:0-2821 GCA_050730055.1 Allostellaceae bacterium | reverse complement strand
CGCCGCCGGTCTGTGGCGCCTCGAAACGGTGGACATCCGCGCCTTTGCGCGCGATAAGCACCGCTCCGTCGACGATGCGCCGTTTGGCGGCGGAGCGGGGATGGTGATGCGGCCGGATGTGCTCGACGCGGCGATCGCCGGCGCGGGCGGGATCGGACCGCTGATCCTCTTGTCGCCGCGCGGCGCGCGCCTCGATCAGGAGCGGGTCAAGGCGCTCGCCGCCGGCCCCGGGGTGCGGCTTGTCTGCGGCCGTTTTGAGGGCGTCGATCAGCGGGTGATCGAGGCCCGCGGGGTCGAGGAGTTGAGTCTTGGCGATTTTGTGCTCTCGGGCGGCGAGCCGGCGGCGATTGCGCTGCTCGATGCCTGCGTGCGGCTGTTGCCCGGGGTCGCCGGTCAGGCCGAGAGCGTTATCGAGGAGAGCTTTGCCGAGGGCCTTCTCGAATACCCGCACTATACGCGCCCCTCGGCATGGCAGGGCCGTGCGGTGCCGGCGGTGCTGGTCTCGGGCGACCACGCCCGCATCCGCGCCTGGCGCCACGTGCAAGCGGAACGGTTGACGCGGGAGCGGCGCCCCGATCTGTGGCGACGTTACGAAGCGCGCGGGAAAGAGGTGAAAGAATGAACCTGATGGAACAGATCGACCGCGAAGAGGTCGAAAAGCTGCGCGCGCTGCGCCCGGTGCCGAAGTTTCAGCCGGGCGACACGGTGCGGGTCAGCCTGCGCGTCCAGGAAGGCGAGCGCGAGCGCATCCAGGCTTTCGAAGGCGTGTGCATCGCGCGCAAGAACGGCGGGATCAACGCCAATTTCACCCTGCGCAAGATTTCCTATGGCGAGGGGGTCGAGCGCGTCTTTCCGCTCTACTCGCCGCGGATCAGCGCGATCGAGGTGGTGCGCCGCGGCGCCGTGCGCCGGGCCAAGCTTTACTACCTGCGCGGGCGTACCGGCAAGGCCGCGCGCATCGCCGAGCGCCCCCGCGAGACCGCGCGCCCCGTGCCGGCTTCCTCCGGCGCCGCCCCGAGCAAACCTGCGGAGTAGACAAAGATGGCCCCGCCGCGCACGCTGTTTGACAAGATCTGGGACAGCCACGTCGTCGATCGCCAGGACGACGGCACCTGTCTACTCTATATCGACATGCACCTCGTCCACGAGGTCACGAGTCCGCAAGCCTTTGAGGGGCTGCGGTTGGCCGGCCGGCCGGTGCGCCGGCCCGATGCGACGATCGCCGTCGCCGATCACAATGTGCCGACGAGCGAGCGCAGCCGCGGCATCCAGAATGCGGAGTCGCGCCTCCAGGTCGAAACCCTCGAACGCAATGTGCGCGACTTCGGCGTCCCCTATTTTCCGCTCGACGATGCGCGCCAGGGCATCGTCCACATCATCGGCCCCGAACAGGGGCTGACCCAGCCCGGCATGACGATCGTGTGCGGCGACAGCCACACCGCGACGCACGGCGCCTTTGGCGCGCTCGCCTTTGGCATCGGCACCTCGGAGGTCGAGCACGTCCTGGCGACGCAGACCCTGATCCAGCGCCCGGCCCGGAACATGCGGGTCACGGTCGAGGGCATGCTCGGCGCCGGCGTCACCGCCAAGGATGTCATCCTCGCCATCATCGCCCGGATCGGCACCGCCGGCGGCACCGGCCACGTTATCGAATATGCCGGCAGCACGATCCGCGGCCTCTCGATGGAAGGCCGCATGACCCTCTGCAACATGACGATCGAGGGGGGTGCGCGCGCCGGCCTCGTCGCCCCGGACGAGACCACCTTTGCCTATCTGAAAGGCCGGCCCTACGCACCAAACGGCGCAGCGTGGGAAACGGCGCTCGCCTATTGGCGCACCCTGCCCTCCGATCCCGGCGCGCAGTACGCGCGCGAGGTGCGGCTCGATGCGGCCGAGATCGCCCCCTTTGTCACCTGGGGCACCAGCCCGCAGGACGCGGTTCCGATCACCGGCCGGGTCCCCGATCCCGGTGCGATCGCCGATCCGGCGCGCCGCGCCGCGGTCGAGCGCTCGCTTTCCTACATGGGTCTGGCCCCCAAGACACCGCTCGCCGGCATCCCGGTGCAGCGCGTCTTTATCGGCTCGTGCACCAACAGCCGGATCGAGGATCTGCGCGCCGCCGCCGCGATCGCCAAGGGGCGCCGCGTCGCGGATGGGGTGCGCGCCCTCGTCGTGCCCGGCTCGGGTCTGGTCAAGCGCCAAGCCGAAGAGGAAGGTCTCGATCGCGTCTTTGTCGAAGCCGGCTTTGAATGGCGCGAGCCGGGCTGCTCGATGTGCATGTCGATGAACGACGACAAGGCCGCGGCCGGGGAGCGCGTCGCCTCGACCTCAAACCGCAATTTCGAGGGCCGCCAAGGCAAGGGCGCGCGCACCCACCTCCTGAGCCCGGCGATGGCCGCCGCCGCCGCCGTCACCGGCCGCCTCGCCGACGTGCGCGACCTGGGCTGAGTAGCTGTAGGGTGGGTTGAGTGCAGCGAAACCCGCGCGTTGGGCGAAAAAGATGGGTTTCTCACCGCTCAACCCATCCGACCCGAACTTGGCTAAGGATGTCTCCCATGGAAAAATTTACCACGCTGAGCGGCATCGCCGCGCCGCTGCCGATGATCAACATCGACACCGACAAGATCCTGCCGGCGGTCTATCTGAAGACGATCGAGCGCACCGGTCTTGGCAAGGTTCTCTTTGACGAGATCCGCTTTCGTCCCGACGGCTCCGAGAACCCGGATTTTGTCCTGAACCAGCCGCCCTATCGCGCGGCCAGGATCCTCGTTGCCGGCGACAATTTCGGCTGCGGGTCGAGCCGCGAGCACGCGCCCTGGGC
>JBOHMF010000532.1:0-2822 GCA_050730055.1 Allostellaceae bacterium | reverse complement strand
GGGAGCCACCCACCCAGGCACAAAAATGAAGCGAGAGAGGGTTGGGGATAAAGCGGCAAGCGCGATATTACAGAAATGTAACGGGATAGTGCCGGCCTTCGGGTGCAGATGGGACCAAACCCTTACGGGCGCCATGAATCTGGATTTTTATATAATTGCAACTGAATTCTCCAGATTGTGCTATGGTTGAAAAGCACAGAGGCGAATCCCGCTGAGAGGGAATCTGCCTAGCATGGGAGAAGGACGCCGTGTTCAAACTCATCCGGCTCGCGACGAGTGCGGCCACGCTCGCAACCCTTATGACACTCATTGCCACTTCAGCGACTAAAGCGGCGGTCATATTCGATTTTTACGAGACTGGGATAACCCAATGCGGTGCGGGCGGCGATTGCAATTTGCTGCCACCCCCTTTTGTCCTCATGTCGCTGATTCTCTCCTCGGGGAACGAGACGGGGTCGGCTGTATACGAGCCGCTGGGCAGCATTAATCCTCCGGTCGTTACAGACCCTGAATTTCACTTCGGCTTTGGGCCAGACCCTAATATTGTGACGCCACCCTACTTTGGGGAACCGCCGGGATGTCCCTACTTCGGAAACTGTTCGCTCGCTTACGACATGACGTGGACCGCAACAAACAATACCTTGACCAATCTCTCCTTGTTCTACCTCGACAACTTCAACGAAGCCGGAAGTAGGCTCCAACCGTTCGGTGTGACTGGCGGATGGATCAGCAGCGACGGCAGCCTCGGCGGCTGCGGCAACACGCAGTGCCTTGTGACGGGTTACTGGCAGGACGCGGTGCTTCCCGAGCCGGCCTCGGGGGCGCTTTTCCTCGGCGCCCTCTTCGGGCTTGGCTGCATTTGCTGGCGATCGCGAACAGCTGCTCATCGCCGGGCGCGCTTGCCGACATAGTGCCTGCAGGCGTCGATCCAATTCCGCGCAATAGCTTCCCGCGCTTTGTCGAGCGGCACGCGGCCGGCAGCCGTCCGGGACCCCGTCACCTTCAGCCGCCCGCCGCAGCCAAAGCGGGTTCCGGGCGATCCGCCGCGACAAAGCGCTCAAGCCAGTGGATATCGTAATCGCCGTCGATGAAAGGCTCAGCGGCCGCGAGCCGCTGGTGCAGCGGGATCGTCGTCTCGATCCCGCCGATCGCATATTCGTCGAGAGCCCGGCGCAACCGCATCAGGCACTCGTTGCGGGTGCGGCCGTGGATGACCAGCTTGGCGATCAGGCTGTCATAAAAGGGCGGCACCTCGTAACCCTGATAGAGCGCGCTGTCGACCCTGACGCCCAGACCGCCAGGGGCGTGATACTCGCTGATCCGGCCCGGCGAGGGCAGAAAGCTCTCAGGGTTCTCGGCATTGATCCGGCATTCGAGGGCGTGGCCCCTGAGCCGGATCTCGTTCTGGCCGTAACCGAGCGAGGCGCCGGCCGCGATGCGCAATTGTTCGCGCACAATGTCGATCCCGCTCACCATCTCACTGATCGGGTGCTCGACCTGGAGGCGGGTATTCATCTCGATAAAGAAGAATTCGCCGTTATCATAAAGAAACTCGATCGTGCCGGCGCTCCGGTAGCCGAGTTCGCGCATCGCCGCGGTGGCGCGCACGCCGATCCCGTGGCGCTGTTGCGGGTTGAGGGCGGGGGAGGGGGTTTCCTCAAAAATCTTCTGGTGGGAGCGCTGCAACGAGCAGTCGCGCTCGCCGAGATGAACGACCTCGCCCTGACCGTCGCCGAGGATCTGAACCTCGATGTGGCGCGGGCGTTCGAGCCAGCGTTCGAGATAGACCGCGCCCGAGCCGAAAAACGCCGCCGCCTCGCTCTGCGCCAGCGGCAGCATCCGGGCGAGTTCGCTCCGGTCGCGGGCGATCTTCATGCCGCGTCCGCCGCCGCCCGCCGCCGCCTTGATCAGCACCGGATAGCCGATCGCGGCCGCCGCCGCGGCGGCTTCGCCCGGGTTTTTGACCGCTCCGGGCGACCCCGGCACGGTCGGGATGCCGAGCCTGGCGGCCGTCGCCTTGGCCGCGACCTTGTCGCCCATCAGCCGGATATGCTCGGGCGCGGGGCCGATAAACGTAAAACCGTGCTCGGCGACGGTCTCGGCAAAATCGGCGTTTTCCGACAGAAAGCCGAGGCCGGGATGGATCGCGTCGGCGCCGGTGATCTCCGCCGCAGCGATGATCGCGGCCACGTTCAGATAGCTGTCGCGGACCGGCGGCGGGCCGATGCAGACGGTCTCATCGGCGAGCCGAACGTGCATCGCGCGCGCGTCGGCGGTCGAATGGACGGCCACCGTCCGAATCCCCATCTCGCGACAGGCGCGGTGGATGCGCAGAGCGATCTCACCGCGGTTGGCGATCAACACCTTCTCAAACATATCCCGCCTGTCACGCGATGAGCAGCAGCACCGCGCCGTATTCGACCGGTTCGCCGTCCCGCACCAGGATGCGTTCGATGCGGCCGGCGCGCGGGGCGCGGATCTGGTTCATCACCTTCATCGCCTCGATGATCAACAGCGCCTGGCCCGCGGCGACCGTCTCGCCCGGACGGACAAACGGCGGTGCGCCGGGCTGCGGCGCCAGATAGACGGTGCCGACCATCGGCGACTTGACGGCGCCCGGGTGGTCAGCCAAACCGTCGGCCGGGTCCGCGGCCGCCGCCGGCAGTGGCACAGCCGCGACATGCACCGGCAGCGGTGCTGCGCCGGCGTGTTCGCCATTGCCATTGCGCGCCACCCGGATGCGGCATTCGCCAAAGCTGTATTCGATCTCGCTGAGGCCGGTCTCGGCCAGAAGGCGCGCCAGGGTGCGGATCAGCTCGGGA
>JBOHMF010000531.1:0-2822 GCA_050730055.1 Allostellaceae bacterium | reverse complement strand
CCGACGCTGATCAGGGCGACATCGCCCAGTGTCAGCGGCGGCGCCGCGGTCCGGCCGTCGATCACGGTCTCTGCCAATTGCGCGAGATCGGCGGCCTGGCCATAGGACTGCATCTGAAAGCGCTGGTTTGCGGTATCGATGACCCCGGCGCCGCGGACTGCGGAGGCGGCGCCCGCCGCAGCGAGGACCTGGTTGAGACCGACATGCGCTGCCAGCAGCACCGCGGGTTTAACCCGCACCTGCCACTGCTGCGGCCGCGCCCCGAAGATGATGACATCGGCAACCCCGGGGACCGCGAGCAGGGCCGGCAGGATTTCGCGGCGGGCCAGTTCGGTCAACTGGATCAGCGACAGGCGCGCCGAGGTCAGCCCGAAGTCGCGCACATTGCCGGTCGCCGACTCTGCCGGCACCAGCAACGGACGCGCCGCTGCGGGCAAAAGCGGCGCCGCCGCGGCGAGGCGTTCGGCGACCATGTCCCGGTCGCGGTAAAGATCGGTGCCGTCGCGGAAGACCGCGATGATCACCGACATTCCCGCGGCCGATTGCGAACGCAGCCGGGCCAGACCCGGCACACCGATCACCGCATTCTCGATCGGTGTCGTCACCAGCGCCTCGACATCCTCGGGCGCGAGCCCCGCGACGGGTGTGTCGATTGTGACAGTCGGCGGGGCAAACTCCGGAAACACATCGTAATCGGCGGTCCGCAACGCCAGTGCGCCGGCGCTGGCGAGAGCGACAGCGACCAGGATGACAAGCCAGGGATAGGCGAGCGAAGACCGGACAATCGCCCGCAGCATCGGCTCAGTCTTCGTCTTCGCCGCCGGGGCCGGGCTTTTCGCCCGCGCCGAGCAGCAGCGCCGCGCCGCGCACGACGATGCGGTCTCCCGGCGACAGCCGCGCGGAGACAAAATAGCCGCCCGCCGCCGGCGCGTCGGTGGCGATCGGCACCATCTCAAAGCGGTTGCCGGCACCGGCCCGGAACACGAGAGCCCGCCCGTCCTGCCACAACACCGCCGACCACGGCACCAGCGCGCCCACGCGCTGCGGTCCGGTCGGCAGGGAAGCCGATACGGTGGCGCCGATCGGCACCCCCGGCCGCGCCGTGGCCGCATACAGAAAGCTCTGACCGGGATAGCCGCCCAGCATTCCGGGCACCGGGCCGATCAGGGTGAGTGCGAGACGGGTCCCGGCGGCCTCGCCCTCGGCCCGCGGCGGCGGCGCGGCGAGCGCTGCGCCGGGCGGCAGGCTCAACCCGATCAGCAGGACCGTGCCGGAGGCGAGTTGCGGCAACGGGGCGCCGCCCGTGCGCAGAATGGCGGTCATGGCCGCGCCCCACACCGCCTCGGTTTCGGCCAGGAGCGTCATGCGCCGGGTCCGTGCCGCGGTGAGCGCGATGGTCGCGGTGCTCACCGCGCCCCTGGCCTTTTCATAGGCCAGAGCCGAAATCAACCGTCCCTGCCCATAGAGCTGCGCCGAGCGCGCCGACAGTTCCTGCGCCAGCGCGAGCCGGCTCTTGGCCGCGGCAACCGCGGTTTCGGCGCTTGCGATGCTCCCCCGCGATCGCAGCAGCGGCGCCGGATCGAGAACGACGCCGAGCGCGGCAACCGAAGGGGCTTTGCGGATGGCGTGCAGCGGCGCGACGACAATGCCGGCGCGCGCGAGCGCAGAACGGCTCAACCGGACAGGGCCGGCGGCCACGGGGCCGGCGATCGCCAGCGCGGCGAGAAGCGGCGCGAGCCGGGCGGGAAGGCGCGCGGGAACAGCCATTGTCGGCGGTCATAGCCCGTGACCGGGATCGCGTCCAGCGATGCGCAGTCTTTGGCGGGGGTCTCGAGGGGACGATCTGCGCCCGGGGCATGTCAGATTCGTGCTTAATTTTTGCCGTATCCGTTGCATTTGTTTCCGCCCGCTCGCAGGATCAGCGATGCATCGCCTCGATCCTCCGATCAGGCGGTGCTTTTCCTGCCATCTGCACAATGGCGGGCAGGAACAGAGACCCCGGCCGAGAGGCCGGGGTTTCGCTTCCAGCGCGGGGGCGCCGCAGCGGGGCGCGAAAAGGGGCCGGGGCGCCGGCAGAATCGCGACGACCCTGCGCGCGGTTATGCTTTGACGATCCGGATCGAATCGCGTCCGGTCATGTGCTCGACAATGATCGGATCGCCCGCCGAGTCGATCTCGATCGCATTATGATGACCCGACCGCTTCCAGGTGCCGTATCGCCCCTCCTGGTCATCGGCCCAGGCGATGTCCGCGACCGGCAGCATCGTATCCAGGCGGACAACGGCCAAGCGCTTGAGGATGCGCGGGCTGATACGCACATCGATTTTCATCGCCGGTTGATCTCTCCTGTCGGTATTTTCGATTTTAACAAAACACCGTCAGATTTCCACGGAATAGATGGTTAACTTCTTGTTATACTGGGCGATCCTTGCCCGGGAATATCAATTATGACTTCGCGGCAGCCAAGACAAGAATAAAGGTTTGCTCAGGTTAATTTCTTGGTCATCAGCATGCGCGTCGCGCCCGGCGGATCGCATTCGAGACGGGCTGCGATTTCATAGCCCTGCCTCTGATAGAATCCGGGCGCCTGAAAGGTCACTGTCATCAAGGCCACGCGCGTGCAGCCGCGCCGTCTGGCTTCGTCCTCGGCGAGCGCGAGCACCCGGCTGCCGAGCCCCTTCCCGCGCGATGCCTCGGGCAGGAAAAAGCGCTCGACAAACAGAAGGCCGTGCGAAGTCCGTCCAAACAGCCCGCCCACCGTCTCGCCGCGCGGGTCGGCGACGAGAACCGCGATCGGCCGGTAATCCCGGTATCCGGCCTTG
>JBOHMF010000530.1:0-2839 GCA_050730055.1 Allostellaceae bacterium | reverse complement strand
GTCGTATAGGAGACGATGGCCGCGGCGCCGATCGTCTCGCTCACCTGGGAGGCGGCGGCGCTGATTGCATCGGGATCGGTACGCTCGTGTTCGAGCGGCGTGCCATGCAGCAGGCGATCGTAAAGCGGATCTTCCTGCACGCGGCGGACAATGCGGTCCATCATTGCCACCGCTTCGACCGGGTAGCGCCCGGCCGCGGTCTCGGCCGACAGCATGACCGCGTCGGCTCCCTCGTAGATGGCGGTCGCCACGTCCGAAGCCTCGGCCCGCGTCGGGGTCGGCGCGGTGATCATCGATTCGAGCATCTGCGTCGCGATGATGACCGGCTTGCCGCGCAGACGGCAGGCGCGTACGACCTCCCGCTGCACCGGCGGGACCTCTTCCGGCGGCATCTCGACGCCGAGATCGCCGCGCGCCAGCATCACCGCGTCGGCCTGCTCGATGATCTCATCGAGGCGCGCGATCGCCGCCGGTTTTTCCAGCTTGACCATCAGCCCGGCGCGGCCGGCAACGAGCTTTCTGCCCTCGGCGACATCGTCGGGACGCTGGACAAAGGACAAGGCGATCCAGTCCGCTCCATGGTCGAGGGCGAAAGCCATGTCGGCGCGGTCCTTCTCGGTGATCGCCGAGATCGGCAGGACCGCGTTTGGCACATTGACGCCCTTGCGGTCCGACACGGCGCCACCGACGATAACGCGCGTCTCGGCAAAACCGCGGCCGCAGCTTTCGACCGCGAGCCGCACCTTGCCGTCATCGACGAGGAGTTCGATGCCCGCCGCGATCGCCTCAAACACCTCGGGATGAGGCAAGGGGGCGCGGGTCCGGGTGCCGGCCTCGCGCGCGAGGTCGAGGCGGAACGGCGCCCCGGCGGCGAGTTCGACCGGCCCTTCGGCAAAGGTGCCGAGACGCAGCTTGGGGCCTTGCAGATCGGCGAGAATGCCGATCGGCCGGCCGCTCTCGCTCTCGATCCGGCGGATCGCTTCAAAGCGGGCGCTGTGTTCTTCGTGGGTGCCGTGGCTGAAATTGAGCCGGAACACATCGACCCCCGTGCGGAACAGGGCGCGGATGCGCTCGGGGCTGGAACTGGCCGGGCCGAGAGTGGCGACAATCTTTGCACTGCGCTGGCGGCGCATCTCTGCCTCCGCAAATCGTCCTCAGCGTTCGGGGTCCGCGGGCGCGGGGCGGGCGGACACGAGGATCGCCCGGAAGTCGTTGACATTGGTCAAGGTCGGACCGGTCATCACCAGATCGCCAAGAGCGGCGAAAAAGCCGTAGCCGTCATTGTCGGCAAGCGCGGCCATGGCCGAGATGCCTTGCGCCGCGGCGCGCGCGAGGCTGTCGGGGTATAGTATCGCTCCGGCGTTGTCCTCGGTTCCATCGATGCCGTCGGTGTCACAGGCGATCGCCGCGATCCCGGGCGCGCCGGCGAGCGCCACGCCGAGCGCCAGCAGAAACTCGACATTGCGCCCGCCACGGCCCTGGCCGCCGATGGTCACCGTCGTCTCGCCGCCGGACAGCAGCACCGCCGGCGGCCCGATCGTCCGGCTGTCGATGCGGAAGCGCCCGGCCCGGACCTGCAGGGCGATCGCGGCGTGGACGCGGGCCACCTCGCGGGCCTCGCCCTCGATGCGATCGCTCAGCACGATCGGCGCAACCCCGCGCGCCTGCGCCAGGTCGGCTGCGGCGGACAGCGATTCCTGCGGGCTGGCGATGAGGGCGAAGCGGGCTTGCGCAAAGATCGGGTCGTTTGGCTTGGGCGTCTCTTCACGCGCGGCCAGGAGATGCTCCGCTACCGCGGGCGGCGGCGCGATCCGATATTTGGCGAGCACCGCGCGGGCATCGGCAAAGGTCGTGGGATCGGGCACCGTCGGCCCCGAGCCGATGACCGCCGGGTCGTCACCGGGCACATCGGAGACCGCCAGGGTCACGACCCGCGCCGGCGCCGCCGCCGCGGCGAGCCGGCTGCCCTTGATCGCCGACAGGTGTTTTCTGACCGCATTGATCTCGCCGATTGCGGCGCCGCAGCGCAACAGGGCGCGCGTCACCTCCTGCTTGTCTTCCAGGCTGATCCCCGCAGCCGGCAAGGTCAACAGCGCCGAGCCTCCGCCCGAGGCGAGAAAGACAAGCTGGTCCTCGGCCCCGAGCCCCTGCGCGAGGGCCAGCATGCGGCGCGCGGCGGCAACACCGACGGCATCGGGAACGGGGTGCGCCGCCTCGACGATCGCGATGCGGGCACAGGGCACGGCATGGCCGTAGCGGGTGACGATGAGGCCGTCGAGCGGTCCCGGCCACAAGCTCTCAAAGGCGCGCGCCATCGCCGCCGAAGCCTTGCCGGCGCCAAGCACCAGGGTGCGTCCCTTGACCGGAGCAGGAAGATGCCGCGCCAGGGCCCGGTGCGGTTCGGCCGCAGCGAGCGCGGTCTCAAACAGATCCCGCAGCAGGGAAGCGGGAGCGATTTCGTCGCGCACCTTCATTGGCTGTTCCGCCTTGCCAAATCCGCCGCCATTTCATATCGAGCGCCGCCGAAAGGCCAGCGCCAGATCCGATCCGCGCCGATTGGATGTCGCTCCCGGCGCGGACGAAGGAGGGGTCCTGTGAGGTTTTCCGGCCGCAGAGGTGCGCTGCGGGCAGTTCTGCCCATGCTGCTGCTTTTGGCCGCGGGGCCGAGCCGCGCCGCCGCGCCGAATCGCGCGCCGGTGCCCCCGGCCACCGTGCCGCATCCCGGCGCCGCGCCGCGCCCGGCCGCGCCCCCGCCGGCTCCTGCGGTGGAAACGCCGTTCTCGCAGGTCTTTGCGCGGTTGGCCGCGAGGCTGGAAGGTGTCGTCGTCAACATCTCGAC